>CAZFDH010000025.1:0-12324 GCA_964518155.1 Candidatus Woesearchaeota archaeon | reverse complement strand
TTTCTGTAACGGATATATAATTTGTCAAGGATTTTTGTGATTCGGTCGCGTTCTTCAGCGTTGGGAATTCCTTTCCAGTCGATTAATGCGAGGTCTAATTCTTCCTCTGTTTTTTTAACTGCTTCTTGAACCATTTCTTCTGTGATTGGCAGGTCGTATTGGGCGATGACGTGAGAGATTGCGAAGTTTGTGTTTTTTTGAATTTTGTTGAAGTTTGGACAGTAATGTGGGCCGCCGATTCCGATTGCGTTTTCATTGTAAGGATTTGGTTTAAATTCTTCGATCATTTCTAAAATTGTTCTTGCAATTATGAAGCCCGCTTTTTTGTCGCCCCAGTCCATTTCGGATGAGCCGATTTCAATGAACATGCACGGTTTGTTAATTAATGGGCCGTGATGAGTTGCTTCCATTGTAACATGATAATTTCTTAAATCGTGTTTTAGTACGTTTTCGTTTAATTTTTCAAAAGTTTGTTTTAGAAATTGTGAAGAAGTCGGGCAGACTTTTCCTTTTTCTCCGCCGAATGCATTGTTACGGAAATTTCCTGGTGCGTGGACACAAAGAGATTTTTCTCCTTTTGAAGACTGATGTTTAGAAGCGAAAATTATGAAATCAAACTGATCGATTTTTTCCATGTTTAAATTCTCAGTGTGAACTATGTCATTATCCACTAGATAGAATTTGAATTTTGAATCGGGAGTTTGATATTGTGAAAGCTGAGTTGTGATGTTAATTCCTGCTTTATCAAGTTTGCTTGCGATGATTAGGTATTTTTCATACATAGCGTAACTTAGAAATAAAGGTTTAAAGGTTTTATTGCTTTGAACTAAATAGTCGATTAGCTAAAAAGATATAAAGGTTCTTTTTTCTAGATTTGAATGTCTTTAGATGGAAAATTTGATGACGAAAGTTGGATAGATTTAATCGACAGAGATCTTACTGCTGTTAACAAAAAAATTGCTACAGTTTGGCAAGATAAAACTCATTATAGTAAACGAAAATTAGAAAGAATTTTACACGTTGGCGGAGCGTCTGGTTTAGGGATAGCCGGATTAAATATTAATTACTTTTATTTAATCCCTTCTGCATTTTTTGGACTACAGGCAACAATACCGGAGGAAATGTTACTAAAAAAATATCCAGACTCTAAGATAGACAAATATAATCGAGTAGTTCAATATTCTGTGTCAGCATTTAGCATCATGTTCGGGATCGGAAATATTGCAACTGGGGTTATTAACAACGATAACAGTCGCCATATTGAGAGTGCAAATTGGATAGCATTAGGATTGGGAATAGCTAGTGAAGCAAGCGCGCAGTACATGAGAAAGATTGATATGGATGAGCCGCCACCAAGAAAGAAGAAGAAATCTATTTCAGAAAGAGTAAAAGAAAAGTTTAGAGAAATATTACCTTCGCCAGAACCTCAGCCTGTTCCTGCTGAATATTCTTAACTTGTTTTCTTCCAGAGATCTTCGATGTCTTCTAGAGTTATTGATTTGCTGAGGTAACCGACTGGGCGGCCGTTTCTAAAGAGTATAAGCTGCGGGTCTTCGTGTTTGATTCCTGTTTTGGATTCGACTTCGTTTGAAAGTGAGCGCTGGTCCTGAACGAAAAGAACGTAGGAAGTTATGTTTTTCTGTTTTGCAAAAGTGTCGAGGTTGTTTTTTGCTTTTACAGATTCCTCTGATATGGGAGAATGCTTCAAAAGTAAAACTGGATTTGCATGTGAAAATGCGTAAACCTCCATAAAGGAGTCGAGTTTTTTTAACATATCACTAGATAAGAGATGTGTTTAAATATATTGTTGATCTGTTTTGTGGATGACATTGGAAGGGGATTGTGAAGAGTCATGGAAAGATACGATCGGCTGCGAGATTATTCCGAAAGGGGAAGTTAGGAAAGACGATTCTAAGCAGACAGTGGGAGAAAAGATTGATGATTATTTCTCAAGGCATCCCAGATTTTACAATTTTGTTAGAGCATTAGGTGGAGTTTATGTTTTGTGATTAAATTTAAAACCTGCGAAAACATTTCCTTTTCATGCAAGAACTATTGAATATTTTTATTGGGATTTTTGTTTTGGTGTTGGGAATTCCGATCGGTGATTTTTTGGCGCGAGCGGCGAAAGAAGAAATGAAGGCGGCTCGAAAATATTTTGTTCCTTTGATAATTATTTGTTTAATCGGTGCGGTTGCCAGCGTTATATTCAGAGATGATGTTTTACTTTTTACTTTGCTTTTTATTGCGATTGTTACGAGCAGAGGATTGAAATTTAATTCTTAAGAAAGTTGTCGAAATTTTTCTTTAGCTGAATTTGAATTGGTTTTAGTGATTTTACATTGACAGTGCCTCGGTCGAAGAAATCGAGTTCTGTCAGAAGATATGCGTGAAGCTCATCAATGAGGACATTGTCTGAATAAAGTTCTTCTTTTGATAAGATGTGTAGGAGTTTTTTCTTTTGGATTTTGTCGATTTGATGGAGTATCTTTCGTGCATTGTGACGATAGCGCCAATGGAGAAAATACAAACAATGAGCGATTTCATGTTTTAGATATTTGCGGGTTGTTTTTTTCGAAGTTCCAATTATACAAAACTTTCTTTCTTTTATTTTTGCGGCCTCGTTCAGTAATGACCGTTCTTCGTCAGAAAGCGGGTTGAACTTTCCGTTGTAAAAAGGTTTTAGAATGAAAGAAGGAATGTTGAACGCTTCCCAGCTTTTATAATAAAGCCGTCTTCGTTTTTTTGGAATTTTTGCAGATTTAACAAACCATTTTCTAAAATCTAAAAGGGTAAAGAATCTTCCTCGGAATTTAGTCGATTCGTAGGATTCTTCGAAGCGCAGAAAAGTCATAGCTAGCTCTTTTGGGTAAGTAGTTTCTGCATGGTAAATCCCGGGAGATAATTTCTTGATTTTCACTTTCTTTTAATCTATATCGAAATAGAGAATATATATCTTACTATTGAGAAATAAATTTAAATTGACAAAAAAGATATTTTCATGGGAATACAAACTGAGTATAATCCAGATTTGGCATTAAGAAATATTGAAGAATATACCAGTGGACGTAGGAAAAAGGAAGAGTGTATCCCAAAGAGATTGGTTGAAGGAGAAATTTATGAATTCTTAAAGAAAGGTCAAAGAAATTATTGGATAGAAGGAGAAATTCCATTATTGGAAACTAAAGGTAATCAACAACTTTCAAGACCGTTAGCAAGCATTGTAATTCTAGAAGCTACTCACTTTTTGTTAAATGGTGAGCCTCATACAAGAGGAAGATACCGACTAATAGAAAAGTTTGATCCTAATGATTCGAGAATTCATTTCAATGGATTTGCTAAAGTAGATTAAGAAGACTTTTAAACGAGAGAAATCTGTGATTAATATGTTATACATAATTGGACTTGGATTGAATGTTGATGGAATTTCAGCTTTCGGGCTTGAAACTGCGTTGAGATGTAAAGTTGTTTACTTGGAAGAGTATACAGTTGATTTTCCTTATTCAGTCGGAGAACTCAAGACTGTAATTGACAAAAAGATAATTCCGGTCGGAAGAGAATATATTGAAAGTCTGAAAATTATTGACGAGGCTGAAAAGAAAGATGTTGCTTTGCTTGTTTATGGTTCGCCTTTGACTGCGACGACGCACATTACTTTGGTGGACGAATGCAAAAAATCGGGAATTAAGTGCAAATTAATTTACAGTGCTTCGGTTCTTGACGCAGTTGCTGAAAGCGGGCTGCAATTATACAAATTTGGCAAAATAACGTCTATGCCCGCATGGAAAAAATCTTATGAGCCTGACAGCTTCATGGAAACAGTAAAAGAAAATCAATCCATCAATGCTCATTCCTTAATTTTAATTGACATTGGACTAGAGTTTGAAGATGCGTTGAATCAACTAGAAAAGTCGGCGGAAAATCATAAAATCAAACTGGATAAATTAGTTATTTGTCAGGCGCTTGGAACAAAGCATTCAAAAATATTTTACAGAAAATTAAACGAGTTTAAAGATTTTGGAGAAATCAAAAAACCCTATTGCATAATCATTCCGGCAAAACTACACTTTGTTGAAAAAGAAGTTCTGGAGAATTATTCAAAATGAAAGAAAAAGTTGTTTATCTATCTGCGCCGATTAAAGGAGATGGGTCAGGAAATAGAAGAGATGATTCGTTAATTTCTATGCTTGAAAAAGAAGCGATAGTTCTTATGAGTAAGGCTGATGATCGTAGAACAAAAGAATATCAATATTTTGAAGATGGAAATTTGGCAAGAATAACTGTGGAATACCAAGGGTGTGAAATCTATGGTGAAGGAGATAATGGAGAATATAGAAACAGGGTGACAATTCAAGCGATGCCTCAAATTCCAAAAGGCTTGAGAAAGTTAATGTATGGTTCGGGTATGAAAGAAGTACAACAAACCTTATAAATCTCGTTCATATCAATTTAACATGGCTAAAAATAGAAAATTTGTTTCTGAAAGTTCTATTATAGCTGGAATTATAATTATTATTTAAGCGGGCTTCATTGCTTCGCGACGGAATTCTCATGAGTTACAATGCTAAATCAAAGGCCGATGAGGGATGTTCGATGGATTTTGGAGAAGGGACTAAATGTGCATTATATGGAAGTGAATGCGATTATCGCGGCAGATTAAGAGAATGCCCGCTTTATCAGCAATTTTTCGTTCCGGAAAAAGAAAGAGAAAAGGAAAGAACAAAGAATCTGAAAAGACTTGTTTCAAATATAAAACTAAAGTAAATTTATAAAGTTGTAAACGTTTTAGAGAAAATGGAAGTTAATGAAATTGAAGAAGAAATAATTAAGTTCTGGAGAAAAGACAAGACTTTCAAGAAATCATTAGCAAAAACAAAAGGGAAAAAGCCTTACGTTTTCTATGACGGGCCGCCTTTTGCGACGGGAATGCCTCACTACGGACATATTTTGGGATCGGTAACAAAAGATATTTTCGGGCGTTTCTGGACAATGAAAAACAGACATGTCAGAAGAGTTTGGGGATGGGACTGTCACGGACTTCCGATAGAAAATATTGCGGAGAGGGGATTAGGGATTAATTCTAAAGATGAGATTGAAAAAATGGGCGTAAAGAAATTCAATAATTATTGCGCCGACAAGGTTTTGGAATATGCAGACGCATGGAAAGACGTTATTGAAAGAATCGGTCGATGGGTCGACATGGATGACGCATACAAAACTATGGACAATGAATATATTGAATCAGTTTGGTGGGCGTTCAAGCAACTTTGGGATAAAGGATACATTTACGAAGGAGAAAAAATCTTAATGTATTGTCCTCGGTGTTCGACACCTTTGGCAAAAGCAGAAATTGCAATGGATAATTCTTACAAAACGGTAAAAGATGAAACGGTTGTTGTAAAATTCAAATTAAAAGATGAAGATGCTTACGCTTTAGCTTGGACGACAACTCCATGGACTTTACCGTCGAATTTGGCACTGGCAGTAAATCCTGAACTGGATTATGTTTATGTAAAAGATAAAGATGGTGTTGTTTATTTGTTGGCAAGAAGCGTTGTTAGTAATTTCTTTGGAAAAGAAGAACATGAAATTGTCAAAACAATAAAAGGAAAAAAGCTTGAAGGGAAAGAATACGAGCCGTTGTTTGATTATTTCGCCGGAACAAAAAATGCGTTTAAAATAATTTTAGGAGATTTCGTTACAAGCGAGGATGGAACGGGAATTGTTCACACTGCTCCTGCATTCGGTGAAGATGACTACGAAGTCTGTAAACGATATGGAATTCCAACAGTTCAACCCGTCGACGAGAAAGGGCGATTTACAAAAGAAGTGAAAGATTTTGAAGGGAAATTCGTTCATGATACAAATACCGACATAATAATATTTTTGAAGAAAAAAGGAAAAGTTGTTCTTGTCAAAAAGATGGATCATGAATATCCTTTCTGTTACAGATGTGAAACTAAATTAATTTACCGTGCGATCCCTGCGTGGTTTGTAGATATTCAAAAAGCGAAACCAAAAATTTTGAAATTCAGTCAGAAAATAAATTGGTATCCCGAGTTTTTGAAAGATGGAAGAGTAAGATATACAATTGAGACTGCGCCCGACTGGAATATTTCAAGAAATCGTTATTGGGCGACGGCAATGCCGATTTGGGTTTCTGACGATGGGGAAAAACTTGTTGTCGGAAGTATTAAAGAATTAAAAAAGTATGCAAAGAATTTGAAAGGAAAGATTGACTTGCATAAACACTATTTGGATGATGTGATTTTGGAAAAAGACGGCAAAAAATTCAAAAGAATTCCGGAAGTTTTGGACTGCTGGTTTGAATCAGGCGCGATGACTTTTGCTCAATTCCATTATCCGTTTGAAAATAAAGAAATTTTTGAGAAAAGTTTTCCGTCACAGTTCGTTGCAGAGTATATTGCGCAAGTAAGGGCTTGGTTTTATTATATGCTTGTTTTGTCGACGATAATATTTGATGATATTCCTTTTGAAAATGTTGTGACGACTGGGACAATTCTGGCTGAAGATGGACAAAAAATGAGCAAGAGCAAACAAAATTTCACAGATCCCATGATTTTGATAAAAAAATATGGTGTTGATGCATTAAGATTCTATTTAATGTCAACGCCGGTAATGAATGCTGACAATTTGAACTTTTCCGACAAGGGTGTTGATGAAATTTACAAGAAAGTTATTTTGCTCATGTATAACACGTTGAAGTTTTACGAAACAGTAAAAGAAAATGAAAAAGGAAATTCTTCGAGTAAAGAAATAAGTGACAAGTGGATTTTGTCAAGATTAAACGAAGTAGGAGTTAATGTTGAGAAATATTTGGAAGAGTATAATACTGTAAAAGCGTGCGGCGAAATACGGGAATTTGTTGAAGATTTGTCGACGTGGTATGTAAGAATAAACCGTGAAAGATTTGCAGAAGAAAAAGAGGCGCGGCAAACTTTGCGTTATGTCTTGGAAGAATTTTCAAAAATAATTGCGCCAATTTTGCCATTTGTTTCAGAGAGAATTTTCTTAACACTTAACGGTGGAAAAGATTCAGTTCATTTGGAAAATTATCCAAAATATGAAAAGAAAAAAGTTGACGAAGAACTTTTGGCTGAAATGAAACAAGCAAGAGAAATTGTTTCAATGGGGTTAAGAATAAGAGATCAGTCGCAGATTGGACTGAAGTGGCCGCTTGGGAAAGCGATTGTTTATATGAAAAATAGAAAAAATATTTCTAAATTTGAGAATCTAATTAAAGATCAATTGAATGTGAAGGAACTAGAATTTAAATCACCTGCAGAAAAATATCCTGATGGCGGAATAATTCAGGTAGATTTGGACACAGAAATAACTCCGGAGCTTGAAGCGGAAGGTTATGCAAGAGAACTTGCGCGGCAAATTCAAGCGTTTAGAAAAGAATTGAAACTTGAAAAGAAAGATGAAATTAATTTAACAATTGAGACCAGTGAAGAATTTGCAAAAGTTTTGGAGAAAAATAAAAAATTTATTTCGGAAAGAACGAATTCAAAAAAAGTTGATTTTGTTACAACTCATAAGGAAAAATTTAAAAACAGCGTAGACTTTACAATTAAAGATAAAAGAGGGATGATAGGTATTGACATCATTAGGACTACCGACGAGTAATCATTGAATTTCGCTCTTTTATCATAGCAATATTTAAAAATCAAAAAAAACAACAATAAACAATGATAGTAAAAGAAGAATTTTTGAGTCGATTAAGGAAAATCTTCGATTTGAACTTATATGAGGTGAAGGTTTGGACTGCATTGCTATCAAGAGGGACAAGTACTGCAGGAGAACTGAGTAATATTTCTGATGTTCCAAGATCAAGAACATATGATATACTAGAAAGTTTAGAGAAAAAAGGATTTATTGTAATGAAACTTGGAAAACCAATAAAATTTGTTGCATTAAAACCTGAAGAAGTTGTTGAAAGGGTAAAAAAGAATTTAGTTGTTGATGCTCAAGAAAAGACAAAAAGATTGGAGAATTTGAAAGGTGATGAAGTTTTAGAAGAATTGCATAATTTGTTTACACAAGGTGTGAAATTTGTTGAGCCTACAGATTTATCCGGTAGTATGAGAGGAAGACAAAATATTTACAACCATCTTGATATGATGATAAGAGATGCTGAAAAGACAATTACAATTGTTACAACTGCTGAAGGTTTAAACAGAAAAATGGAGGCATTACTTCCTTCATTAGAAAAATGCAAGAAAAGAGGAGTTAAAGTAAGAATTGCTGCTCCTGTTGATAGCAATAATCTGAAGATTGCGAAAGATTTCAAGAAAGTTGCTGATGTAAAGAATATGCAAGATATTAAGGCAAGGTTTGTCATCATCGATGGCAATCAATTAATGTTTATGCTTTTAGATGATGAAAAGTTCCATCCAAACTATGACATAGGTGTTTGGATTAATACTGAATTCTTCGCTTCCGCGCTAGAACAAATGTTCGAACTTGCTTGGAAGGAAATGAAACCTATAAAATGAGAAAAGAAGTAAGTTACATAATTTTAGGGGTTTTTATATTAATTTTGTTTCCTTTAACCTCTAAATTTATTGAGCCATTATCTACTCTGGCAATGATATCATTCATACTACCCATCTTGGGAAGTTGCTTTTTAAGTTTTGGAGTGAGTAGTTTGTTTAGTGATAAAAGATGGTTAGTTATTACTTCCACAGTTATTCTTACAATTTTAATTAGTATTATTTATCTTTATATTTTGAAGTCTACTGTGATATTCCAGGTAGATTTATTGAGTTAAAATGAAAACTTGGATTAAGTATGGGCTTATTGCAGATGTTATTCTTTTGTTATTGATGCTTGTTGTGATGTTAATTCCTGGATCGGGGCTTGAAAATTTCATATTCAGTGTTTTTATTTATCTTCCGATTTATCCGATTGCTCGTGCGGGAATCGATCCTGGAAACTTTGTTTATTTTGGAATATTACTTATTGAATATTTTGTTATCGGTGCGTTGATTGGGTTATTAATAGCAAAGTATAGAAAAAAAGAAAATTAATAAACGTTAATAGACTCAGTTAATAATGGCGAAAAAAGAAAAAATCCGATGGTATCATTGGGTCGTTTGGATTTTAGGGGCGATTGCAATGGGGCTGTTGGTTTATGGGATAATCAGAAATCTAATTGAATTATAAAATGAAACTATCTGACAGCTTTTCTGTATTCTCACATGTATTAAATTTTGCAATATTAATCTATTTTATTACATTTTTGCTAAGAATAAATTATCTAACTAATTTTGATTTGATAATAAGTTTTATAGGAATATTTGTTTCAGTGATAGCAAACATTATCTCGGTAGTGGAAAGGTAAGGATAGCAAAGATTAAAAATAAAAAAATCTTAGGAAAATAAATGAAAAAGAGGTCAAGGGCGTTCACTCGCTTTGCATAAAATGAAAAAGAGACATCACCTTCACGAGAGAGTGAAGAGGTTTGATTTGTGGGACATTGTTTTGATTAAATTAGTTGTTGCAGGCATAATGCTATTCGTTATTCAAATGTGGCCTTCGCTTGCGTTGTGGGTTGGAAGTGTTCCTCCGATGGCGATTTTGGCTGGAGTTGTTGTTCTTTCTGTAAGACCTTTAAGGAAATATTTTGCACATAAAATGTTTTAGTATTAGTTATCAAATTTCAATATAAATTCTTAAAAAGTAATTTTATTTTGAGTTTCTATGGAAGTGTTAGTAGATGATTGGGGATATACTGTTTCAATTGACACACCTCATGGAGAACTAGAGAGATTAAGAACTGGAACTCTCGAAGGAGAAATATTGGAGGTCGTCGACAAAGATCCATTTAATGTTCCAACAGGCAAACAATTAAGTTTAAGATTAGATCCAGATGTTAGAGAGATGGTGATTGAATCTTATCCTCCCGAATTTGCCAAATGGGGTGACTTGCGAAGACTAGATGTAAGGATATCGCCAGAGGAATATCAAGAGATCTATTTTGGCACGGGAAGAGTTTATGGAACAAAACCGAGACTTTTCACAGACATTATAGTGAGAGATACAAATACTGTTTAATTTACAGAAAATTAAAATGATTAAAATAATTCTAAAAGAAAAAGTAAAATAAAAAAATAATAAAAATAATTTATTGGTTTAGTTTTTGATTAATGCAAGTACTGCACTTATCAACGTTGTTATAACAACTACCCATCCTACAGCCATAGTTATCCACAAGCCAATTGGTGTTGCTCCGCCTAACCAAGTTGGAAGAATTAATCTTGAAGTGATCAACCCAAAACCAACAGCCAAGGAAACAACTACTCCTGTGAACCATGCTAGGAAGTTCAATACTCTAGAGTTTTGTTTTGCCATACACACCCTCCTTTTTATTAATAGTATAAATAAAAAACGATTTAAATACATTACGTTTTTAGAAATTCTACATTTCTTCCAAAACATCAATTCCTAAAATTCCTAAAGAAGTTTTTAAGACTGTTCTGAAAGATTCAACCAACGAAATTCTGAAATTTTCTTCTTTAGAACCTTTTACTGGACAAGAATGATAAAACTCATTGAATATTTGCGCTAACTGATAGGAATAATTTGCAATCACCGACGGGTTTAGATCACTGTAAGATTTCAAGACAACATCAGGAAATTGTGAAAGTTTATTTGCCAATTCAAATTCTTTTAAGTCCAGATTTTTTATTTCATAGTTTTTTGATTTAGTTTTTATTTTTTTCAGAATAGAACTTGCACGCGCATAGCTGTACTGTAAATATGGTCCGGTGTCTCCTTCAAAACTTAATGCGTCATCAAGATTAAAATTAATTGATTTGTTAGGGTTTTGTTTTATAATTGCGTATTTCACCGCGCCGATTCCAACTTTTTTTGCATCGCCTTTTGTTTTTCTTTTTGAAATTTCTTTTTTAGCTTTTGAAATTGCATCTTTGAGGAAATCTTCAAGCAAAACAACGTCACCTTTTCGCGTGGACATCTTTTTCGATTTCCCTTTTTCGCTTAAGAGTATAAAGGAATAATGAACAACTCTGGGGCAAGGCGAGTTCAATAATTTCAAGGCCTCACAAATTTGCTGGAAATATAATTTCTGATCTTCACCAAGCACCAGAATGTTTTCGTTTGTCCTTTTCATTTTGCTCAATGTGTAAGAAATATCACGCAATGGATAAAGACCGGTTCCGTCGCTGCGGGTTAAAACCAGAACAGGAGACTTCATTTGTCCTTCGATTTTTGTTCCTTTCAAATCCAAGACTAATCGCCCATCCTCATCTTTGAAAAGAAGAGAAGATTTTTCCAATCTGGATATAATCTCTTTTGAGATCTCAAGATAGTCTGATTCATAATCGAAATAATCATACTTTATTCCTAATGAAGAAAGAATTTTTTCTTGCCCATTCACACAGGTTTTTGTTATCTGTTTGAATTTTTTTGTAATCTCTTTGTCGCCTTGCTCGAAACGATAAAGTAAATTGAAAACTTCCTGCTCCGCTTTTTTTGATTTTTTGACTTTTGCTGCGACAGAAATATATTTTTTTAACATACTCTCGAATTTTTGGTTCTCTGCTTTTGAGTAAACCAGCATTGCAATTTGTTTTGAAACATCATTTACAAAATAGTGGACTTCGACGTCGAAGTTTAGGAATTTTAAGATTCTTACAATGCTGTCACCTATCAACGCGTTTCTTGCTCTTCCGACATGAGGAGAAGCATTTGGATTAATACTTGTATGTTCAATTAATACTTGCTGTCTTTTTCCTATGTCAAATTTTCCATAATTTTCTTTTTGTTTTAAAATTTCATTTAAAATGTTTTTTGTTAAGATTTTTCTGTTGACGAAAAAATTAATGTAAGGGCCGGAAGTCTGAATGTCTTGAAATTCTTTTTGTGTTCCTATTTTTGCTCTTAGTTCAAGCGCGATTTGAGCGGGATTTTGTTTTAGTTTGGAGGCGAGTATGAAACAGGGAAAAGCGTAATCACCCATTTCGACAGCAGGGGGGATTTCAATTAATGATTCAATTTCTTCTTCTTTTATATCGAGATTTTTTTCTTCAAGCGCGTTTTTTATTATTTTTGCGACAGATTGTTTCATATGCTATTGAATAGAAAAGATTTTATAAATGTTTTATGGAAGAATTTGATGGATATTGCAAGTCATTGTCGGCAAGTTATTGGGATTGGAATGCAAGAAGGAGAATACGGACTTGAATGGAAGCAGTATATGCGATATAGATGGTTGGAAGGATTTTTAGAAATCCTTGGAGATGAACAGTTGGGCTATGATCAAGCAATAATGTATT
>CAZFDH010000024.1:0-13193 GCA_964518155.1 Candidatus Woesearchaeota archaeon | reverse complement strand
TTACCTATTCTAATTTTAGAAATATATGCATCTGCCTGAGGAGATTTCTTAAAAATAAATGGTTTAGTTTCATGATACAGTCCTTCTTGAACTTCAACTATCCCATTATAAGAATGACTTTCTGACATTACAATAACTGGTGCAACAGGGTTATGATTTTTTGATGCTTGGATAATCTGTTCTCCCCCAACATCAGGCATAGACATATCTGTAATACAAGCATCATAAAAAAATGAACCATTCTGAATTGCTCTTAATGCAGAGGCACCACTAGTATAAGTTACAATTTCGTAACTATTTCTTTCTAACAAGTCCGTAACGCTTTGTTTAAGTGACCTATCATCCTCAACTAAAAGAATTAATCCTTTCGTAGGCTTTGATTTCCTTTCCTTTCCCATATTGTAACCACTCTAGAGTAACTTTTAAATCTTTCTACCCTTTCTTCAACATATCAAAGAAACTCTTCTTTTCAAGTTCATCAACATTCATTTTTTCCAAATCGATTTGAACTTTTGCCAAAGCCATATTGCTCAAAAAAATCGTTCCGATCAAAAACATATTTTTATTCACGCTTTGCAGCGACAAAACAAATTTCTTCACAGAATTCTTTATTTCTTTCTCAATCAATTTATCATTAACCATTTGTTCAATCTCGTCAAACGCAAAATCAACATTATCTTTAACTTTTTCAGGAACACGTCCGTCAAAATTTTCTTGCGGAACTAAACTGACTCCGTCATTCATCTTGAAAGAATAAATCTTTTTCTCCGACGGAACAAAATAATCTATGTGAACTTCATTCTTAGAATTCTTAGGATCGTCACGGTCGAGCGCCAAAAACCCTCCGCACATCACAGCATCTTTCTTGCTGTTAGCAAACTTTCTAAATTCATCAGAATCAAAAAGTTTTTCTACATAAAATTGGAAATTCATTTTCTCTCTTCAATTTCTTCCTTCAGTCTAGAAATAAATTGTTCTATTTTCATGTTCTCTATTTGATTGCTTCCGCCACGGCGCACTGCAACTTCACCAGATTTTTCTTCCCGGTCTCCGACGACCAAAACATAAGGAATTTTCATTAATTCTGCATCTTTAACTTTTGCTTGAACTGTAGTCTGCCTGAAATCAACATCAATTCTCAACTGAGGCATTTCAGCCTTGAAAAATTCAACAATCTTTTTTGCATAACTCTCATTTCTATCTGTGAAAGACAAAACTCTAACTTGTTTAGGGGCAAGCCACGTCGGCAGTCGACCGCTGGTATGTTCTATCAAAATTCCGATGAACCTTTCAAGTGAACCGAAAATAACTCGATGAAGCATTACCGGTCTTTTCTTTGTGTTATCTTTATCAGTATATTCAAGTTCAAATCTTTCAGGCATTTGGAAATCAAGTTGAATTGTAGCGCATTGCCACGTTCTTCCCAAAGAATCTTTCAAATGGAAATCAATTTTTGGCCCGTAAAATGCTCCGTCACCCTCGTTGACTTTGAAATCAATTCCTTTTTTCTGCAAAACTTTTTTCAATGCGTTTTCTGCCTTATCCCAAGTCTTGTCATCGCCAACTCTTTTTTCAGGACGAGTGGAAAGTTCGACGCCATATTCAAACCCAAATTTAGAATAAACTTCATTCACTAACTCCATTATCCTGAAAATTTCATCTTCAAGTTGACTTTCTGTACAAAAAATATGCGCATCATCTTGTGTAAATTGAATAACTCTGAAAAGTCCTCCCAAAACACCACTCAATTCTTGACGATGAACAATTCCAAGTTCCGCAACTCTAAGAGGCAAATCTTTGTAGCTCTTCGGATTAGCTTTGTAAACTAACATTCCACCCGGACAATTCATCGGCTTGACAGCAAAAACTCTTTTCTCATAATCACTCAAAAAAATATTATCTTTGTATTTTGCCCAATGCCCAGAAATCTGCCAAAGTTTTTTGTCCAAAATTTGCGGAGTCAAAATTTCTTGATACCCTGCGCGTCTTTGAATTTCTCTCCAATAACTTATTAGTTCATTTCTTAAAATCAAACCATTGTTATGCCAAAAAACCATTCCAGGCGCAACTTCGTTGAACGAATACAAATCCATTTGCTGTCCGATAATTCTATGATCATTATCTTTCAATTTGCTCCTATCCAGCGTCGATTTAGAAATTTCCTTGAGCATTTTTTGAGGGTCAATATCTTCATCATCTTTTTTAACGTCATCTCCTATCCTAAATTCTCTTGACAATTCCGAAAGCGGATGCCCCTTAACTTTCATTTCAAATTCTTTATAATAACCAAAAGGCGCTCGATGAACTTTGAATTTCTTCTCAAGTTTTTTCTCGGCTTGCATTAAAACTTCAATCGCAGCTTCAGGAGCAGCCAGATCTTTAGACAAATGCGCATACGGATAAAGAACAATATTCGCAACGTTAACTTGCTTGGCAATATCTTCGATGGACTCAACAAGTTTTTCAACAATTTCTTTTATTTTTCCTTCGTCATGTTTTTCAACCGCAGTCATGACCGCCAGTGCCTCTTTAATTTCCTTAGGCTCTTTTTCACTTTCAGAAAGATCTTCAATTTTCTTCAACGCTTTCTTCAGCGGCTTGAACTTAATGTAATCAACATGCAAATTAAGTGTTTTCATAATAATCTCATAGAACCCAAGTTTTTAAAATTAATCAAACTTCATCCCATTCAGGCGGATAATCTGCTTCACCATTACGAACGCAGGTTATAGAAAGATAATCAATTAAATCTCCATCCATAATTTTTCTTAACTCCTTAATCCACCTCAAATTATTTTTTCTTCTAATTCTAACTATTGGGAATTTAGCAACCTCAACACCATTAAATTTTACTTCCGGAGAAACAAATCTTCTTACTAAATAATTATCTGGATTTAATCCTGCATCAACTAATGTCTGTTCCGGTTCAATTAAAAGTCCGTTAGCTAAAGAAGAATTGAAACAAGCGCATGGAGGATAAGCTGACCTACCCGCATAATATCTTACAAAGCCGTGGCCATTTGCACTCGTCGGATCAGAAAGATGGAGAATTACATCAAACGGCAAGACAACAGAATAAAGTGTCCCTTTCGCTAAATCTTCAAATAGTTTCTCTTCGGTTGCAGAATAAGTTGACTTCAAACCGCCAATATTATGCCGATAAAGTGCATATTCAAATCGGTAATCTGGATATCTTTCAGTTTGTAAAACAACATTAGCCAAAGTCTGGCGGTTAATCAAACTCGCATGTCCTTTATTTATGTAAAAACTTTTTGACTCAAAAACTTGTTTGCCATCGTGATCAATTACATCCGGTTTAGTCCCGCCATCATAATCTTGAATGCTAATTCTAAATCTAACGTCATTAACTTCTCCTCCATAGAATCCGGCAGTCAAATATTCATAAAATCTTCCACAAGCGCTTCCAATTTCAGAAGAATTCAAATTACGATAGTCAAAATCAGGAATATCCAGCCCAAAAAAATCCGGACTATCAGTAAAAATCTCTCTCAAAGCCGGCTCAAGGACATGAGTGTGTCTTCTCTTCAGCAATCTCAATTGACCAACATCAAACATAATTATCTAGAAAAAGAAGCCCTTAAAAAAATTTATATTCATTTCATCAAATACTTTTCAACATCTTTCTTCGCTTTTTCACGCTTTTTCTGATGATCAGCCAAGAACTCATTAACTTTGTCAATCAAAATCTTTTTCATTTCTCCGCTTAAGATTTTTCCAGCCAGGTAATCTTTTTCAATTTGCGCCAACTTTTTGTCATCGCTTTCAAAAAACATTTTCAAATATTGGAAAGACACATCAATCTCAGGATTTCCTCCATGTTTTCGGTGTTCTTCTAAGGTGTCCTTGCCGCCGGAGAAAGCATATTTGTTTATCTTTTTCTTTACTTCCGTCGGAGAATCACTAAGATAAATTACTTCATTTCCGGTCCCCGAAGAACTCATTTTCGCCCCGCCATAAAGCGACGGAATAAACTTTGCGTGCAACGCCGCGGGCTTTACAAATCCAAAATCTTTGTGTTCCGCAACATCTCTAGTCAATCTGATAAACGGATCTTGATCAATCCCAACAGGAACAACAGAAATATGCTTCCCTTTTTCAAACTGCGGAAACAAAATGTGCGCTGCCTGCATCGCCGGATAAAAACTCCAACCGACATTATTTTCAGGCTTCAGTCCAAACGCCGCTTTCGCCGTCGAATAATTAATTCTTTTCGCAACACGCGCAGCATATTTGTAAACATCTGTGTAAACAAAATCTTGAAAAATAAATGTCTTTCCTGGCTTAAACCCAAGCGCAATCAAATCCAAAATATTTTCTTTCCCATAATTAATTGCATCTTCGTAGCTCAAATTTTCTTTTACAAAAAACTTTTCATCATCTGAAACTGGAATAAAAACGTCGCAATTAAATTGATCCTGTAAACTTTTTGCAACCAAAAACGGAACTAAGTGCCCAATATGCATTCTTTCTGACGGCCCGCGGCCAGTAATAACTGAAACTTTTTTGCCCGCTTCATGAGCTGAAAGCCATTTATCAAAATCCCTATGCGAAAAATAAATTCCTCTTCTCAAAAGCGGATGAGCTTTCTCAAGTTTTTTCCTCAAATTCTCGTTTATTTTCTCTGTCCCAAATTCTTTAATCAGTTTGTCGTAATCAATTTCTCCAGAAACTTCCCACGGCGTCACACTACTTTTGTTCATTCTCAACTCACGCTCCAGATCTTTTTAAAACTTATCTGAATAAGTTAACTACGCAGAAGAGTAATGGCTTCGAAAATCAAAATCCAAAAACAAAAAATCACCGACTAAATGTTTATAAATAGAATTTCATTAATTCCAGCATGAAAAGAGTGTTTTTGATGTTTCTAATCTCGATCATTTTGATAGCAAATGCTTCAGCAGATATAATAATAACTCAGCAGCCTCAAGGCCAATACAATCTAGGTGAAATAGTAAAAGTCCCGATAAAGATTACAACAACTCAGGACATAAACGCTTTCTTCACCGTTGATTTTGTTTGTTCAGATAAAAGAACTGAAATCCACAAAGAATTTATTGCTTTATCATCTGGCGAAGAAAAACAAGTTTCTCTTTCTGTCCCGATAACTTCATCCATGACTAATAACGCCTCCTCATCATGTAAATTAGATGCGATATTAAAAAATGAAACTGTTTCTACAAACATTTTCCAAATCACAGACAAAATAACTGCTGAATTAAAAGACCACATTAAGGAATTAGCGCCTGAAGAAGATCTTCGGCTTGAAGGAACAGCCAAGAGACAAAATGGCGACGCAGTGAACGGATTTTTGGAAGTCAAAATGACTGGCTCATCAACTTCAACTTTTATGGATACAGTTAAAGACGGAGTATTTGCAACAAACTTCACAATACCGACGCAAACAAAAGCAGGCGAATACACTTTGACTTTGAACATTTACGAAAAAGACCTTGAGGGGCAAGTTTCCAACAAAGGATCATTAATCTCATCAATAAAAATAAAACAAGTCCCTACAACACTTGACGTTGTTTTTGAAAATTCAAATGTTCAGCCAGGCACGAACCTAAAAGTCAAGGCGATCTTAAAAGACCAAACCGGAGAGAAAATCTCATCTAATTCAATAATAACAATAAAGAAATCCGATGATTCAATCGTTTCGCAGGAAGAAAAACAAACAGATAATTATTTAGAATATTTTGTCGTAAATACTCAAGCTCCTGAAGAATGGAAAGTTCATGCAGTTTCAAACCAGCTCTCGGCTGAATCTAGATTCCAAATATTGGTAAAAGAAGATGCAAAAGTCCAAGTTGAAAACAGAACCTTAATCGTTACAAACACTGGAAATGTCCCATTCACTAAAACAGTCACGATTAAGCTAGGAAATGTTACAGTCCTAAAAAATGTTAACGAAAGCATCTCCGTCGGAGAATCAAAAAGATACACATTACAGGGCCCATCAGGATCGCATTCAATAAAAGTCTCAGTGGGAAACGAAACAAAATTATCAGAAACAGTTTATTTCGAAAATATCAAAGGTGTAACAGGTTTTGCAGTAAGAGAACCATATGAAACACTCGGGGAAATCACAAGAAACACATTAGTATGGATATTTATCTTAGCGGTTCTAGGACTAGCTGCCTACTTTATGTACAAAAGAGTTTACAAGAAAAAATTCACTTTAATGCCTTCAGGTAAAAAAGGAGAATATAAAGAAATAAACCACACCAAACATTCTTCTGAACAATTCTTAGATACAAAAAACAGAGCAGAAGTAGCATTATCTCTTCAAGGAGAAGCTCAAGAAGTAAGTATGGTTTGCCTAAGAATCAAAAACTTCAGCGAGATAAAAGGGGGCGAAAGCGGATGGAAAGAAATTTTACAAAAAGCAGTTAGTTATGCAGAAGATCACAAAGTTTCAATTTACGAAAACCAGAACAATATTTTCTTTATGTTTGTGCCTGCAAATACAAGAACATTCGACAATCAAAAATCTGCCTTACATTTCGCGGAAAGGCTAGAGCAAAGTCTAAAGAACAGCAATAGATTACAAAAGCTAAAAATGGAATATGGAATTGCAGTAAGTTCAGGTCAGTTAATGATAAAAAAAGAAAAAGAAATGACTAAGTTCATGGCAATGGGCCACACATTAATTGAAGCCAAAAAAATCGCTTCCGTTTCCGAAGGAGAAATCTACTTGAGTGATTCAGTAAAAGAAAAATTAGCAGCAGAAGTAAAAACAGAAAAAAAGGAAATCAACGGTGTAAACGTTAACATTGTAAGAGAAATCAAAGACAAAACTCAGCACGAGAAATTCATCAAAAGCTTCTCAAAAAGAATGGAAGAAGGCAAGAAATAAATTTATAAACTTCTTAATATAGTTAATTCCAATGAGAAAAGACCTTGGAACAATTCTCGGGGAATCAGTAACTGAACTAAAGAAAAATTTCTGGACATATTTTTGGATCATATTTTTATTTTCGTTCATCCCGGCATTGATAATGAATCTCCTCGGTGTAGAATTGATGAAGAATGTAGACAATACAGTGGATCCAATATATTATTTTTATCAACAAGGAGCGCTTTCATATCTCTACATTGGTTTAATGATCTTAAGTGGATTATTGGGTATTTTAATCTATTCTGCTTTAACATATAATTCTCTTTACAAAAAAGAAAGAATGGGCTTAGGTCCAACCTTGAGAGGAGGATTAAGATATTATTTCAAATATCTGGGCCTAACAATTGCATTTGTATTTATATTTGGATTAATCCTTGCAATACCTCTAACCTTGATAGTGTTATCCTTCTTCTTAGACAGTATGGCATTATTAGGAATAGGTGGAGTGGTATTCTTCATAGCTCTCCTGCTTTATCTTTGGATAGTTTTTTCACTTATCTTTTCAGCATACGTATTAATTGGTGAAAGAAAAGGAATCTTAGAATCGATGAGAGTAAGTTGGAGAATAACAAAAGGTCAATGGTGGAGGATCTTCGGATACGGATTACTCTTTATGGTTGCAGCAATTGCAATGTACATTCCTGCAGGAATAATAATCTTCTCAACAAGTCTTCTCACTCAAAACCAAATTGCAGTCACAGTAATTTCATCAATAATGAATTTAATTATTTATTCAATCATTTACCCGTTATTCGTTCTAATATTCAAGAACATTTATCTGGAATCAAGAAAAGTCAAGAAATAAAAATCTAAAACAATAATTCTTAAAAACCTACTATTTCTGTAAAGGCGATGGATGAAAAGGAAATAATTGAAAGAGTAGATAGATATCTTGAAAGAATGAGAACAGATCCCAATGTAGAGAAGTATGACTTACGAGAAGAAGGAACTTGGAGAATAATTGGTCCAGCAAGAGCTGACGATGGACACAGGGAACCGCTTAGAGACGCTGTAAAAGGTCAGTTCACAGATGCAGTTGCATACGCCATCCAAAGAGAAGAGTTTTATGCGGGAGATTGGTCAAGAAATAATCACGATCCTTTCAACGCTCAAAATGGAAGAATCCAAAAGGTTCCTGTTTATAAATTAAAAAAAGAAGGTTTAGGCGAAGTAGAATAATCATTCCTTATTTTCTTTAGATCTGCTCTGAATAAAAAACCAGACCTTAAGTCCGACGCTGAATGCGACCAGCAAAATTGAAACGGTCAACATTGTTTTGAAGACTTGATGCGACTGATTAAATAAAAGCGCAAAGAAATCCAAGAAATCTAAAATCCGATTACTAAAAATAAAGCTCAAAAATTCGTAAATTCGTAGCAAAGGTAAAGCCGAAACCAAAAGGATAATGCTTACGGTGATAAATGAATCAGTTTTTTTCTCTGAAAAGAAAAATACAAGTCCGCAAAGAACAAGCGAGACCATCATCATGAAATAAAATTTATTCATCCAATAATCATGTGATTTTTCAGAAATCAAAAAAAGTGGCGTTCCCGTTTTAGTCAAACAATTCCAATAATCACATTCATATTCTTGATAATAAAGTTTCTCAGTCAAATAATCAAAACTATAGTTTATGACTTCGTCCTGGCCTTGCGCAACAACTTCGCACGGAATTTCAAGTGAATATCCAAACTCTTCATTTTGGTAAAGATATGACCCGCTGCACATCGTCAAGAATTCTTCATAACTTTGATTTACATTTTTTTCTACCGCGCTTTCGTTCAAAGCAGAATTTTCTTCAATAATCACTCTTGTAATATTACCAACGCCCTGCTCTACTACTTCACACGAAATGAGCATGTCTATTACATCATCCTCAAGTTGGATATATTCATTGTTAGCACAAGTAGAATTCATTTCATAATAAATACTTGATAACTCCGACGACAAATCTATTTCTTCATTTACATTTCCCGAAACAACTTCACTTAATTCCGCTCGAACATTTTCATATTCTAGTGATGTTCCGATTGTGAGAAAAGTATTCATAGCTAGAAAAGAAAAAAGTAAAATTAACCCTGTAAAAAAGATCAACCCACCTCTAATCAAACCCATGAAGATTTAAATTGAAGATGATTTATAAATTTACCCTGAACTAACTTTTTTTCTTTGATTTTCAAGATATCTTATAACGCCTTGAGCAATCTCCAGATATGCTTCTCCGTCGGGTAAGCCATTCAAATATTTGTGTGCTTTTTCGGGCGAATCAAAAGGCGAGTACATAATTCCTTCACTGCCATTTAACCTCATCCTTAATTTTAATCCGCCAGTTCCAATAAATAGTCCTGCCCTTGCATCTCCCAACTTTCCCTTGAAAGTCTCTTCAATTCCCGAAATCAATTCTAAATCTAATTTTCTTTCTCGAATCATTTGGTTTATCTTGGGTAAAAGCTCATAAACTGCCCTGTCAAATGAACTCTCTTTTCCAAAATAAATCTCACTACAGTTGTTCACATGCATCCCAGCCACAATATTGTAAAAGAACTTCGTCAAATCTTGCCCTCTTCGTCTAGGCTCATTCATTCCAGATCTTGTCCATTCCCCTCCAAGTCGATGTTTCATAAAAAGAATCGAAATCTAACATTTATAAGAATTATTGTTACATCCCTTCCAAAACTCTTATTCTATCTTCCAACGGCGGATGAGTTGATCCCCATCCTTTGAACGGATTTGAAAAAAACATTGGTTCCATAGCTTTCGTTGCTTTCTTCTCAGGTGGATAATGTTCGTGTTTTATTTTTTTCAAAGCGCCGATTAAACCTTGAGGATTTCTGGTAAATTTCACAGCCGACGCATCAGCAGCATATTCTCTTTTTCTCGAGATCGCCATTTGAACAAGCATAACTGCAATCGGCGCAAGAATCGCGAACAAAATTCCCAGCAAAATAAAAATTGCATTTCCTTTATTATCTCTATCTCCTCCACCAAGCCACAAACTTCTCAAAAATATTTCAGAAACTATAGAAATCATTCCAACTAAAATTGCAGTCAAAGTAATAAATCTAATATCATAGTTGGCAATGTGTGACATTTCATGAGCCAAAACCCCTTCCAGCTCTCTTCGATCAAGTTTTTCAAGCGCTCCCGTCGTCATGCAAATAACTGCAGTCTTAGGATTTCTTCCGGACGCAAAACCATTTATCTGAGGCGAATCCATTACATAAAGTTGTGGTGCAGGCAGTCCCGACGCAACACTAAGACCTTCAACAAGCCGGTGATACTCAGTAAACTCTTGCCGTGAAGCCTTTCGCGCCTTAACACTCGCAAGCGCAATTTTATGTGAATTGTAATAACCATAAACAGTATAACTTAATGAGAAAATTATCGACAAAATCATAATAATGAAAAACCACGACGGGTCAAGCGCCATTGAAATAATCCATCCAAACAAAACAAAAACTGCCACAATTGAGATTATCAAAAACATCGACTTCAATTTATTCCGCGCAATCTGATCTCTAAAATCAACATGAACTCTTTCTGCCATAATAATCACAGGTAAAAGTTATTTTTAAGACTTATTAAATTCGTCCAATCAACACATCTCTTGGAGCATCATAATAAATTCTAACTTGTTTTGGCTCTGCAGCTCTTTTTCCACCAAAACTTACAGTTAAAAAATCTGTAAGAGAATACACTTTATCTCTTTGCATATTAATCGACATTATATCTGGAGAATATGAATCCCTTACTCTCAAAGTTACAATCTGGTCCCTAAGATAAATTCTACAAACAGTAACATCAATACGTCTGTCTCCTGCAGTTATTCTCGCGCCTTCACCAACTTTATGAGTTAATATTAACGCCATAATATTAAATAAATTCCTTAATTAAAAATTTATGGGAATGGAATATTTCTTCTTCCGTCGTTCCTACGATCATAATAAAAAGAATAAGATAACATTACAGGATCATCAACACCCGGAATTCTCCCCTCATATCCTCCACTTCCTTTGGTTACAAAAAAATCTCCTTCTGTTGTCTTCCATCTTAATTCTCCCTCAGTGCGAGTAAAAGAAGTAACTGTAATTTCAAAACCATTCTTCTCCAGATAATTCATGAAATTAGGAAAAACTCTTCTTACTGATTCAACCTTGCTGTCGATTCTTTTCAAATCCATCCAAACCCCATCTATCTTGAGTTTTTAAGAATTATTGTTATGCAATTTATCCAAATAGTCCTGGTAAGAATCAAACCCATTCAATCGCGCAAGTCTGTCCCAGAACTCTAACCTTTCCCCATCAATATCTGTTGTATAATGCCTAACAGTTCTTTCAGGAATTTCCATCTCTCTTGCCACCGTCGCTGCACATCCACTAAAAAAATATCTTCTTTGTATTTCTTCAATTTCCTCTAAAGTGTGAGAAGTCATCTTGAAGATTCCATTCTATGAAAAGAGCCATAAATTTCTCTCATAGCTTCTTCATTAAAAAATTCTAAATATCTTCTAGAAGGAATAAGTTCAAGACGAGTTTCAGTTACAATTAAATACCCACCAATTTCTCTAGGAACGGTAAGACCTTCTGTGGATGTAAGAAGCGAATAAACTCTCCTACTCTTCTTCCCTTCGGTCTGTTCAAGTTTAAATCCTTTCTTAGTTGCAGAAAAAATTATCGTCTCAATTGCACTTAAGTCAACTCTCATAAAACTCTCACTAAAAATCTATTTATAAAAATTTATTTACTCAAAACTAACCTTTGGAACTTTCTTTTCAGCTTCTGCGATCTTCAAAAATTCTTTTTCTTTATGACCGTACATTCCTGCAAACATTCTTCCTGGGAAAGTCTCACAAAGATTATTATATTCCAAAATCGAATCGTTGTAATTTTGTCTTGCATAAGCAACTCTGTCTTCAGTCGAGCTTAATTCTCTTTGTAGTTCCAAAAAGTTTGTGTTTGCTTTCAAATCAGGGTAAGCTTCAGCGATGGCAAATAATCTTCCAAGCGCATTTTCTAAAACATTGTTTGCAGCCATTCTTTTTCCAAGACCGCTCGCAGAAACCAGCGCCTTTCTAGCAGCAGTTACGTCAGCCATGATTTTCTTTTCATGCTTTGCGTAACCTTTAACAGTCTCGATCAAATTTGGAACAAGGTCTGCTCTTCGCTTTAATTGAACATCAATTTGCGACAAAGAATTGTCGATTCTGTTTTCTAAAATATTAAATCGGTTATAGTAGTAAATAAAAATTATTACAACTAGTGCCAAGATTCCCAAAGATATCCATAACCATAACATATTTTCCAAAAACCATCAAAGTTTATAAAGATAGCGGACGATGAAGAACTCATGCCAAAAAACGGAAAACCACTTTTAGACGGTCAAAGAACTTTAGACGAACTAGTTTTAATGGCGGTCGCAAATGAAATTCTTCTTACTAAAACACGTTCTAACGGAGGAGACAAATATGAACTAATTATCGGAGATCAGAGAGCAGATTGTGTCGGAAGAGATTATAGAGAAGCGATAAAAGTTTTAAGAGAAAGAGTAGGTAGAAGAGAATTCAGTGACGCAAGACTAATATATCGTATTGAAGATGCAAATGAAAGATATGAAGTTGAATTCACTTTAAGAGGTGAAGAAGGAAATGAAATCCTCTATTTATTTGCCGCCCCCTATCATACTTATCGGGAAGTAAGTGTATAATTAATTATGAAAAAATTTATAACAGAACAATTCTTAACTGATTAAACAAAATGGGTGAAAAAATAGATTTCGTTAAATGGTTCTCAGAACTTGATAAAAATTCTGGAAAAGTTGCAGGAGGAAAAGGTGCAAACCTCGGAGAAATTTACAATCTTAAAGTTCCTGTTCCTCCGGGATTCGTCGTCACAGCGCAAGCTTATGATTATTTCATAGAAAAAGCGGGGCTGAAGGAAAAAATTGATGAACTATTAGAAAGAATTGATTATGAAAATACAAAACAGTTAGATGAAATTACAAAAAACATTCGTGCATTAATTGTAGACTCTGATTTCCCAAAAGAAATGGAAAGTGAGATCCTCGATGCATATGAAGATTTAGGATTTGATTTTTCAAACGCCGAAGGGACTGCATTTGAAATCCTAAAAAAAGGGTCAGAACCCATATTCGTCGCTGTTCGTTCATCGGCAACAACAGAAGATTTAGCAGAAGCAAGTTTTGCAGGTCAGCAGGACACTTACTTAAATGTAAAAGGAAAGTCAGAATTGACAACTCACATTAGAAGTTGTTTCGC
>CAZFDH010000023.1:0-13499 GCA_964518155.1 Candidatus Woesearchaeota archaeon | reverse complement strand
TGGGTTCTTATTATTAATTGCTCTTTAGATATTTTTCTTTGTTTTAGTTTTGAAATTGTTTCTTTTACTAATGCTAAAGCACGTTTTTCGTTTCCGTCTTCTAGGACGAGTTTTATGACGTCATTTTGAACTTCTCGGGCGAGCTTGCACCAGTCTCTACGAACTGTTTCAAATCCTCTTATTTTTAGACGGCCGTTTTTTTCAACTAACGCGTATTTCTTTTTTGCTCCGGCAGTTCCTGCCCGTGTCGTAACCCAAATTCCACGTCGGAAAAACCCTTCTAATTCCAGTTCCATTATTCCGGGAAGATGAGAATTTATTTCTTTAAGGAATTGCAACACTTGCGTTTCCGTTTTTCCATTCATTAAAAATGCGATGGAGTCTGTGTCCGAATAAATTGTCGTATATCCTGCTTTGTTTATTTCTTCTATTGCGTCTTTTATTGACTTTCTAGCGAAGCCGGCCGTCGCTGCTGCAGCTTCTCTACAATAATATCTTGCTCCGAAAAATCCTTGGTAACCATAATAAGCGTTTGCTAAAAGTTTGAATGCGTTGCTTCTAGATTTTTTGAAGACGTCCGGTTTCTCTGCAAGTTCTTTTTTGTATTTTTTTCTTAACTCAATTATTTGGCGGAGCATGTGGGGAACGAATCCTTCGGTTTTATCAAAGAACAACTCTTCTCCGTTTGATTGAATGTGGTAAGTGTTTTTTTTGTCTGTAGGACTTTCTAAAAATGTTGATTTAGATAGATTGTAAGTTACTATGACGCTTCCGTAGCTTGAGGTGAAATCGAATAAGGAAATGTTTTCATATAGTCCGGGTGTTGGTTCGTAAACGAATGCACCTTCGTATTTTCCTTTGTTTTTTCTTTCTCCGATCTCGTTGTGCTTGGGTTTTCTTTCTGGGATTTCGTTGTATTTTTCTAAGTTGTGTAAAATATATGATTCAACATTTTTTGACATTCCATTTCTGGTTACTTCGAAAATTGGCTCCTTCATTACACTTGAAAATTCTAAAATGTCCGGCCACATTTTCTCAAACAGTTGAAGCGTTAGATTCGCGTCGTGCAAGTTGTACTCAAAATATTCTGTCCAGTCTTTTCCATTTATCTTTGAGGAATGTTTGAATGCGAATTTTTTCTTTTCATCTCCGAGGAATTCTTTTGCAACTTCGTTTAACGATAAGCTTTCTGATTGCATGTATTGAGAGTAGGCAGTTCTTATGAATTTTATTAAATCTACATGGACGATACCATTTATTCTTCCCCTTATTTCAATTCCACGAGAGAATTTTGGCTGTGAATCATCAAGACCGAGGTTTAATTTTATTCTGAACTTTTCTGCACGCGCTTTGAAATATGGTAAATCAAATCCGTCGGAGAAATAACCTACTAAAAAGTCAGGAGAAATTTCTTTAACATATTCACAAAACCGCTCTATTAATTCCGCTTCGTCTTTCACATATTCAACATAATCTAATTTTTCGGGAGTCTTTTTCCATGTGATTAATTTCTTTTCTTTGTCTGAAGCAAGTGAAACCATTAAGATTTCTCCTTCGCCGATTTTTAGTTCGTCAGTTTCAATGTCAAAACTTAAAACTTTTGGTTTGAATTTGTGTTCTTCTTTTGAATGTTTTATTGAGTTTACTTTTAAACACAAATCTACATTTTGATATTGATCTATTCCGCCAAATTCTTCAGAATTGTTTAATACTTCTCCTTCGATTTCGTACCAGTTCATCGGGACCAATTTTTTTTCAATTATGTAATGAGTAATGAATCCTAAATCATATCCTCGACGTTTTTCGATTCTTTTGTTGTCAAGTTGTTCTGCTATGTCTTGAAGGTCCTTGTAATTTGTTGCGAAGATTTTCATGGCTTTGACCGGTTTACCTAAAAAGTTTTTCTCGTGAAGCTGGACTTTTTCTACTCTTGTTTTTCTTCCTTTAAGGTCAAGCTGTATTTTTGAAGTTTGTTCGACTAATTTGTTTAATTCTTTTTCTGAAAGATTTTGATCCGGAATTGCCCAGAAGAAAATATCGCATGAATCAATTATTGAGATGCGCTTTCCTTTTTCGTCACGTCCGATTACATTTATGTAGTTTTTTCCGTGCCAATCGAAGTAGTCGTAGTCTATAGGAATAAAGTGAATTTTCATGAAAATAAAAGAAATTAGTGTTATATAAATTTTGAGTGTGAGGAAGTAATTTATCCCATCTCGTATCTTCTCTGAAGATTTTCTAGTGGAATAAGGGACCTCTGTAATCTTGCTTCTTCAAACTGGTTTGGCTTAAAATCTTGAGGAAATCTTCTTTCTTCAAGGATTAGGTTTCTTAGAATGGGGAGGTCTTTTGGATTATTATTTTCTTCAAAATAACGAGTTATTTCTTCTAGCTCTCTTATCCTATGGTTAAGGTATTCTTCTTTCGCGGTCTTCATCGATTCTTCGCGCTTTCTATGAAAATAATATTTTATTGCTCTAAACATTTTTACCTGTACTTTCTTTTTTCAAGAGTTTTTATATATTTCAATTAAGAAATTCTTCGATAGTGTTCTTACTAGTAAGTGAATATTAATCAAAAGATTTAAAAGCAAAAAAGAATAATATTTGGTATGGAAGAAATGCTTGAGTCGAGATTGGCTAGATTGAACGAATTAGTCGTAAACGGAGTTAAGAGAGCGCTTTCTGAAGAAAGAGAACCGCACCAGTCAATGGCTAAGTTGATGGGAGGAATTCCTAGAAGAGTAAAACCAATTAATGATGTCTGTCAAATTCTTTTTGCAACTGATCATATGAAAACTATTGTGAATCAAATTGGAAATAATCGAGTCTTGAATGGAATAAGATATGGTTATCTTTTGTCTGGACAAATCCCTCCTGAATTTCTTAATGTTCTTTCAACTTACGAAAGAGCTTCATTCTATTTAGGAGTTGATAGAATAGACGATCCGCAATTAGATAATATTTTTACGATAGCATCTTCTCATTTGAAAGCAGGGTCAGATTTAATTTATAAGAATGTAATCCTTGAAAATCTTAATGATTCGCAAAGAAGATTTTTAGAGGGGGAAGTTGACAGTATAAATCGAGCTTATGAAAGAATTTCTAGATCAAGAGCTTATCGACCTCCTATTTCTCAAGGTGATTTATTTGGTTTTCCTTCCGCTTATCAAATGGATCGGAACGACACCTCTGCAAGAAAACATAAAAGATAATCTTTTATAGGAGAGTTTTCTAGTCTGTTTATGGGATTAAATATTCGCGAAATTGTTCCGCGCAAGGATTTCGAATTCTCTGAACTTAAAGGTAAAACGGTTTGTGTTGATGCGTTTAATGCAATTTATCAATTCTTGTCGACGATAAGGCAGCCTGACGGGATGCCGCTGATGGATTCAAATCAAAATGTTACTAGTCATTTGTCAGGGATTTTTTATAGAAATATTAATTTATTGAATAGCGGTTTGAGATTAGTTTATGTTTTTGACGGAAAGCCTCCGGAACTAAAAAGGAAAACTCATTTGATTAGAGGAGAAGCAAGGGAACTGGCCAAAGAAAAATATGAAGAGGCAAAAGCTGAGGAAAATTTAGATATGATGAGGAGATACAGCAGTCAGTTTATCAAACTTAATGACGAGATGATTAAGGAAAGCAAGGAGCTTTTAGAAGCAATGGGTATTGCGGTCGTTCAAGCGCCATCCGAGGGGGAAGCTGAGGCGGCATTTCTTTCAAGGCAATCTGATGTTTATGCTGCTGCAAGTCAAGATTATGACAGTTTGCTTTTTGGCGCGAAGAGATTAATTCAAAATTTAACTTTGGCAAGAAGAAGAAAAACGGTTGGAGGATATGTTGAAATAAAACCTGAAATGATTGAACTTGAGAAAGTTCTTGACGCGCTTGAAATTGATTTAGATCAACTTATTTGTCTGGGTATTTTGGTTGGGACAGATTATAATCCTAAAGGAATTCCGGGGATAGGACAAAAGAAAGCACTTCAACTTGTTAAACAACATAAACAACCGGTTTTGATTTTCAAAAGTGTTGAAGAGAAACTTTTGAGCTTGGCCGATGAAGATCGATTTAATTGGCAAGAAATTTTCGAACTTTTTAAGAAACCCTCGGTTGTTAATTCTGAAATTAAATTTCCTAAAATTGACGAGGATAAAATTAAAGAAATATTGGTTGAACGACATGAATTCTCGGCCGAGAGAGTGGATAAGCAGCTTGAAAGTTTGAGAGAACTGGTTGCTAAAAGTAAACAAAAGAGTTTGGGAAAATGGTTTTAGGTTTCAAATCTTATGACTTGATGGGAAGTGTTGCAATACTAAAATTCCCGAGGGGAGTTAAAGCAACTGAAAAGAAAAAATATGCTCTGAGATTATTGAAAGAAAACAATGGGATAAAAACTGTTTTAGAAAAAACTGGCAAGTTCAAGGGTCGATTAAGGAAAATGGAGACCAAGTTCTTGGCTGGGGAAAAAACTAAGGAAGTTTTGTACAAAGAAAATAATTGTGTTTTCCGTTTTAATGTTGATAGCACATATTTTTCTCCACGGCTTTCGAATGAAAGAAAAGAAATTGCTGATCTTGTGAAAAGTGGGGAAGAAGTTTTGGTTATGTTTGCGGGTGTTGCGCCGTTTTCAATTGTGATTGCTAAGAATAACAAATATTGCAAAGTCTGGTCTAATGAAATAAATAAAGAAGCAAACAAATATGCGCAGCTTAATATCGAATTAAATAAGCTAAAAGATAAAGTTTATCTTTTGCCAGGTGATGTGAGAAAAGTTGCTGAGAAGTTAACTTCCCGCCCACCCGCCCACGGGCGCTCCGCGCTTGAACTTCCAAGATATTTCGATGTCATCGTTATGCCGAGGCCGCAACTAAAGGATTCATTTTTGAAAGAAGCTTTTGCATTAAGTAAAAAAGGAACGAGAATTTATTATTATGATTTTATCGAGGCTGTTAAAGCTGAGGAAATTGTTCAGAAAGTTAAAGAAGAAGCGAAAAAAGCGCGAAAGAAAATAAAAATTACAAATGTAAAAAGAGCGGGAGAAGTTGGTCCGTATAAAATTCGGATAAGAGTTGATTTTGAAGTTTTATGAGTTAGATGAAACAATTGTGAACAAACCCTTTTTATTTACTTTTCCACCGGTTCTACAGATTGGGAATTCTCCTTCAAGATCAAGAATAAATCCTTTTTTGTATGGGCAATTTTCTGCTTTTGGACAGCAGTAAGCGTTATGTCCCATAATTTTCTCCATTAAAAGATAATCATGAAATTCGCATTTGGGCATTTTATTCTCTTTGAGAAGGTTATCTAAAGTTTTTTGCTATCCACCTCATAGTCTCGGCTTGTTCTGGAGTATGTAATCTATTGGGTCGATACAACTTATCTTTTTGTGCTTCTCTTATTGCTTGGTCTAAACTTGGATTATCTCTTCCATCTAAGGTGGCATGCCCATCTGCAATTATTTCTTCAACTACTTGACTTATGTCAGTATAATTTTTCATGTTATCTCTACTAAGTTAAGACTTTTAAATTTTTCTAAATCTTTTTTTCTTCTTTGACTGCGGTTGGCGCTTCGCCTCCGTGCCATGTGAAACGAGGACGCATTCTGATTGGATAAATTCTTTCTGAATTGTCGTCGAGGAGGATCGCTGAACCCTTTAATCTTGGAAGATCATCCATATATTTTTTTATGCTTTCGAAAAGATAACTTTGCATTATAAAATTGAGCGCCTGTAAATCTGGTTGTGATGTAACACGATGAGCGATCACTAAATCTGACTGAGTCATAACGTCCCGATGAATTTGTCCGGGTTGTTGTGTTGCTAAGACTAAAGAAATTCCGGGCTGACGACCTTCACGCAAAAGTTGAACGAGCGCATCAGTTGCAATTGTTTTTTCTCCTAATGGTAAGAATTCGTGGGCTTCGTCAATAAAAATCCAGACGAGAGGATTTTCTTTTTTCTCTGCATAAGAAATATAATCCAATCCTTTTGAGATTGACTGGATTTCTTCTTTTTTTCTCGCTTCCATTCTTTGGTTGAAAATTTTTCTGCAAAGCAAACTTATTGCAAGCGCTCTAACATTAAATGCACCGACGGAGTTGTAAACACTGAGATCTAAAACAGAAGTTATTCCTGCATTTATCAAATCTTCAACTTTTGTTGACTCTTCTGAAGTCTGCGCAAAAATTCCCCACGTTTGAGCTGCTTCAAAAAGCGCTATGGCAGCATTTTTTATTTCGCTAGGTGTTTTTTCGTCTTTTTCTATTGCTTTAATTATTTCTTTAATTCCAAAGCTTTTTTCTTTTTTTAACTTTGTAATCGTTCTTTCAATTAAAATTGAAACCGGGTTTATTATATCAAGACCGAAAGTTACTATCCAATCTTCGGCATTAAGCTGCGCGGCATCTAGAGCGAATTTCTCGTCGACAGGAATTCCTTTTTGCAAATAATCATAAAAATGTCCGTAAGGAGCGAATATTTTAACGGGCAAGTTTTTTGCTTTTAGATCCCATTCGTTTAAGAGTTCTTTGTCTTTCTCGTTTTTGTATTTCATTGTCCAATAAATTCCCATCGTGTCAAAAATTAAAGATGCAATGTTTTGGCTTATTTCTTGAGGCATTGATGAAATTTCTTCGGCTAAAACCCCTAGTGTGTAGGATTTACCAGATCCTCTTTTTCCTGCAACGAGGACAACGTGGCTTCGGGCAACGTCCATAAAGATTTTGTTGCTTAAAGAAGTGTATTGGCCCATCTTTACATAACCTTTACCAATGTAAACTAGTCCTCGATCACCGAATGACTTTTTATCACCTTCACCTCTTCCAGTTATTATCTCATAAGACATGATATATAGAAAATAAAATAACTTTTAATCTTTTGTATTCAAATATTTTAGCTCTTCTTCAGTGAGCTTGAGTTCTTTTTGTATTTTTTCATTTGATAAAATTATTCTTTTTATCACGGGAAATTCATTCAATGCACGTTTTGATCCAATGTGAGTAAGGCGAGAATATTTTATTGCGATCGCTTTTTTGGACATTATTTTTTGGTTGTTCATCCAGATCTTTAAAATTCTCGACGGTTTTTTGTAACTTGTGAAACCCTTTTTAATGTCTTTTTTTGAAGCGGAAATCCCGTAGCTTAACAAGAAATTCTCGTAAACTAAAAATCTCCAATATTGTTGTTTGTAGATTCTTCCTTTGAAAATGTCGGTCTTACTTAATCTTTCATAAGCTTTTGCAAGTTCGATTTCACGATATTCCATAGGGATATTTTCTTCAACCCATAAAATCACTTCGTCGATTGGCATGTTTACTGAATCAAAAACTGAAAGAATCTCTTCGGTTGGTTTTTCTTTGAAGACTCTTCTCAATGCGTTGAAAATGTCTGTTTCTTTGTTTCTTTCTGCAAAATCTTCTGCACTAATGCCTGGGGTTTTTGCGGCTGTTTGAAGATCGTTTATTGCTGCACGTAAATCTCCTTTTGCTTTTACCGAGATTGAAGTTAGAATATTTAGATCTAAAAAATTATTTTCTTTTCTTAAAATCTCTATTAAGATGTCTTTTGTTGTTTTGTAATCGAGTTCTTTTAGCTGTACTAATTCTGATTTTGTACGTAGTGATGAAAATCTTTTGTCCCAAATGTCGTTGGCAGTTATTATTATTGGATGAGTTGATATAGTGATTAAAGATAAAAGTTCGGTAAGTCCACCGCGGTCTACTGAAGAAACACCATCCGCTTCGTCGACGAGAATTATTTTTTTTGTTTTAATTAGTGACTGCTGTTCGATTGCAGGTTTTAAAACTTCTTTTAATCTTGCTTTGTCTCTGAGATCTGAAGCGTTTAGTTCAAAGATCTCCGCGCCTAATTCTTTGCCCGCTGCATGCGCAATTGTTGTTTTTCCAGTTCCGGGTGGGCCGTGCAAGATCAAAGCTTTTTTTCCTTTTCCGAAATTTTTAACAAAACTCTTTACTTTTTCAATTGCCAAATTCTGGCCTTTAACTTCTTCGAACTTTTTAGGACGATATTTTTCTACCCAATTTGATTGGTTCATTTTCACCTCGCTATTTTCCAAGACCTGCCAAGACGAAGCTGGCGATTAAAGATTGAAGTTGAATAAATGGATCTGAACCTTCGACGATTCTGAATTCAATTTCCCCTGTCTTTTCCGTGAGCTTTACTTTTAGTTCCGGCTCAATCGATAAATTCCATATTTCTTTTTGAATTGATTTTATTACATCCTGACCGGAGATCGATTCTTTGAGCATTACATCAAGAAGTTTTTCACGGGAGTTTTGGAAGTCGCCCGAAAGAGCGTAATCTAAAACAACACGGATGTCTTTTGGTTTTGCGTTTGAAATTATTGTTGAGACTAGTTCAGGAGTTATTGATGTTGAGACCGACGCTGTTGACTGCAAAAGATTTATTGATTTTCTGCAATCTCCTTCGCTACCTTCATAGATCACTTCAACTGCCTGAGGTGTTATTGAGAGTTTTTCTTTTTCTGAAATTCTTGTTATGACTTTTTCGATATCTTTTTTTTCTAAAAATTTAAATCTAAAGATTGCGCAACGTGATTGAATTGGGTCAATGATCTTGCTTGAGTAATTGCATGACATTATGAAACGGCAAGTTGCAGAATAGTTTTCCATGGTACGTCTTAAGGCTTGCTGCGCTTCGGGTGTTAATGCATCTGCTTCGTCAAGGAATATTATTTTGAATGGTACGTCTCCTAATGATTTTGTTCGAGCGAAATTTTTTACTTTTTCTCTTACAATGTTAATTCCTCTTTCATCTGAAGCATTTAGTTCTAGATAGTTTTCTTTCCAGTCTTCTTTGTAAAGTTCTTTGACTATGATTAAAGCCAAGGTTGATTTACCTGTTCCGGCTGGACCTGCAAAGAGCAAGTGGGGGATGTTTAATGAATTGGTAAGATTTTGAACACGTTTTATGATTTCTTCCTGTCCGACCATTTCAGAAAATTTTGACGGTCGGTATTTTTCTGTCCAGATTTCGCTCACCATTGATGTTAAAATTTTTAAGATCTTATAAAGATTTGTATACTTTTTTTCAGTTGCAGTTTGTAATAACCTAAGTGCACAATCTGGCGGGAATCCGAAGGATTAATGCAAAATTTGTCGACGGAAAACACTATAGAATTATCTAGATCTAGCTCTTCTTACTTTTCTCTTATGCTTTTCTTTTCGAAGTCTTTTACGTTGCCATTTCCAACGCATTTGACCTTTCTTCTTCCATCTACGGCTTGATCGTTTCATATGAACTTGTAGAATAATTGCTTTTTAAAGATTTCTTTATGTGATTTTTGAGAAGTGAGAGTTGCTTCTTTTAGAAATTATTTCTCTTTAGAGAAAATTGCTGATACAATTAAGATTCCTAATGTTGCAATTAGTGTGACGAGCATTGCTGAGATTAATTTTCCTTGTAAGGGGCTTAGTGCTGTAAGTTTGTCAACCCATTCAGTTATCACATCCCTCCAGACTAACGCAACTAAAAATCCGAAAGCAGCGACGATAGCAGTGTTTATTGACTTATTGAATTCTTCTTTGAACCGACTAACTTGGGTTTTTGCTTTTAGTCCAAGCTTTTTCCTTAAATCTTCTTCTACCTCTTTTTTTACTTCTTCTTTAACTTCTTGTTTTATTTCTTCTTTTTCTTTTTTTGTTGCTGGCATCTTATGAATAATCAATTATGCTTTTTATTTCTTTTCAAACCTTCGTAAGCTACGATGCTTCCGAGCAAGAACATTACTGCAGAGATTATTAGAAGCGCCCAGTTTTGCGATTGCAGATAGCCGCCGGTTTTGAATGACAAATAAAGAAGTGCTGATAGTGTTGTTAATAGGACGAACATTGCAGGGATTTTTATGAATGTGGTCTTTATCTTTTTTGAATTGAAAAATGCAGAGACTGTTATGAGTGAAATTGATGCAATTAACTGGTTTGATGTTCCGAAAAGTTTCCAAAGTGTTTCGTAAGAGTTAGTTGTTGCTAAAATCCATGCGGGAATTATTGTGATTAATGTTAAGAAGATTTTGTTTTTTAGTTTAGGGAAAAGGTTTTCCGATAACACATAACGGCTAAGGCGAGCAGAAGCGTCGACGGAAGTTAAGATAAACTGGTTTACCATTAGAGCCCCAAGCGAGGAAGCAAATGCAACTGTTATAAATGGAACTCCTAATTGTCCGACAATGTTTCCAAATCCCGATGAAAATAAAACTATCCATCCGTTTGACAGTAAGTCTTGAAATTCTCCTGAATTACTTCCCCACTTTACGGCTGCGACAGCGACGAGAGTTACAATTATTGCCAGCGATCCTTCAAGTAGCATTCCGCCGTAGCCAACTGCTTTTCCATGAGATTCTTTTGAAAGTTGTTTACTGGTCGTTCCTGATGAAACTAGTCCGTGGAAACCGGAAATCGCTCCGCATGCGACGGTAATAAAGAGAATTGGCCAGAGTGAAAATACTGGATTTTTTATTATTAATGGTGCAGAGATGACCGGGTTAACAATTATTATTGCAATTATTCCCAACGTTAAAGTTGCTATCATTTGCAGCGAACTGATGTAATCTCGTGGACGCATAAGGATCTCGATTGGAATTAGCGAAGCAATTAACGCGTATAACATAATTATTGTTATCCAAATGTTTTTTAGGAGATTTTGATCTTGAATTTTAATTTCAATCGGGTAAATGTTTCCTATAATGATTGCAGCGAAGACGAGAATTAAAGCAATAATACTTGCAATTTTATAATTCCATTTTAATTTTTTTACGCCGAAGGCAAGGATTGGAGCGAGCAGACTTATTGATAAGATTGGTAGGACAATTTGTGGTTTTTGAATTATGCTTTCTGCCGAGGAGACTGAGAAAACAGTTATGATTAAGATTAAAGTTATCCAGATCATGAAACCAAAAACTAAGCTTGATTTTGTTCCGAGTTGTTCTTTTGCAATTGTTGAAACTCCTTTTGCTTTGTTTCGCACTGAAGCTATTAGTGTTACGTAATCATGCATTGCTCCGATGAAAACTGAACCGAGAGAAACCCATAGTACGACGGGAAGCCAACCGAAATAACTTACTGCTAGGATTGGCCCGATGATTGGTCCTGCGCCGGCGATTGCGGCGAAATGATGCCCAATTAAAAATGGTTTTGTTGCAGGAGAATAATCTGTTTTGTTTTTGTTGGTGTAAGCAGGAGTTTTTTCTTTGTCATTAATTTTTAATTTTTTAGAAATGAATCGACCGTAAATGTTATAACCCAAAATCATCCAAAGCGCAACTGCAAGAACAATAATTATCGACCTCATTTGGAAGAATGAAGGGGCGAGGGTTTAAATGATTTGTGAAAAGCTCTATAAAGTTTGTTTTTGATAATTGATTATGAAAATTAAAACTAAACGTTTGATTTTGAGACCGTTGAGAATTTCTGATGCTTCGGATGTTGTTAAAAACATGAATAATTTGGAAGTTAGTAAGTGGTTGTTAGTTGTTCCGTATCCTTACACCTTGAAAGATGCTAAAGAATGGATAAAAAGAAATCGGAAAAAGTGGAGAATGAAAAAGAAAGATGATTCTACTTTTGGAATCGAATTAAAAGAAGAAGGGAATGTTATTGGGGGAATTGGAATTCATTCGGTAGATAAATACTCTGCGGAAGTTGGTTATTGGCTTGGAGAAAATTATCACCGAAAAGGCTACGGATCAGAAGCGCTTGAAGCAGTAATCAGATTCGCGTTTAATCATTTAAGATTAAAAAGAATTGAAGCAGGGGTTTTTGCAGGCAATCCGTCGTCGGGAAAATTGCTCGAGAAGTTCGGTTTTGTTAAAGAAGGAATGAAACGAGAAGCAAGAATCTGCAAAGCCGACGGTAAAATCAAAGACGAAATTCTTTATGGGCTTTTGAGAAGAGAGTGGAAGAAGGGGAAGTATTGACAAGATTTATATAACTTATTATTTACATTTCACTCTGATAACTTTTAGTTGAACTTACTATATAGTAACTATAAAGGAGTAAATTTATAAATTACAACTATCTGAGAAGATTATGAAGAAGTCGGAATTTACTCAAAATGAAAGAAAATTATTCAACTACGAAACTAACCAATTTTTAGCTGATAGGTCTTGGGAGAGAAGAGAATTAGAAGGCGAAACAATTTATGTAAAAAAGAGGGCAGATTATCCTCCGACAAATTTTCTTGATAAACCAAAAAAAACAACCTTGCCTTCTATAGAAGAAACGATAAGATCAATAAACCATTTCTTTTCAAAAAGAGGTTACACTTTGGGTGTAGAGAGTGATATATCACTTAAAGACAACTATGACACTTTCCTTATGGGAGCAGGTATTCAATATTTTAGAAGATGTTTTTGGGGAAGTGACATTCCAGGAGAAGGGAGGTTTTTCATTCCACAACCTGTAGTGAGAGTTAAATATGCAGATCGTATTAAAGAAGGTGTAACATCTTCCTTTGTAAATCCTACTACTGCACAATTATTAGGTTCTTTTCAAGATCATCTCGCTTCATTAGATGATTGGTTTGATTTATTTTCAGAAATAGGATTGTATATGGGAGATTTTAATTTAAGAATTGTTTCTCCGGAAAGATATGGACAAGGGAAAAAAGGTAACTGGGCCAGTACAGATGGTTTTAGCATGAGTATTAATTATTTGAACTTGAATATTGGAGATGCAGGATATATAAGAGTTCCAACAAACAAAAATGGAATTCTGGAAGTAAGTGATATTGGTTTTGGTTTGGAGAGAATCTTATGGGCCTTGTACAAAACTCCTTCTTATTTTGATTTAATTGGTCCTGAAATAGAAAGAAAATACTCAAGATTCACGTTAATGGATAGTATGAGATCCGCTACTCTTTTAGGGATGAGTAATATTAATAATGCCACACAAGACGCTTATAATCAATTTAGGAAATTTACTAAAACCGCTTCACATGAATATGGACTATTTGATACCTTCAGATTAGTCAAGCACTATTATGGTTTTTGGTCAAAATTCATAACCCCAAGGAAAGATCTTCTAGGCACCTATTATTTTTTAGATGAAAAGATTTCTGAGGAGAATGAGAATGGACAAGAGATTTTATGATGAAATCTCTCTTTTAGCAGAGTATGATTTTAGGTGGGGTGGAGCTCAAAGGATGCTTTCATCAGTATCTAAAAGAATGAATAAACCTGTTTATTTGTTAACGAACAGAAAAAATCCAGAAATGATTTGGGATGTTGCTCCAATTCCAGGAATTCCTCCAACAGAAGTTGTTTTGAGTTTAGTTGTGGATAGATACAAGTTGCAGATTATAGAGGGGAGAAAGCAGATAAAATTTTGCCACAGTGGAACAAGCTTAGAAAACTTTTATGATAATCAAACCGCAAAAACTTTGCATTGGCTGACACACCGAGAGAGAGTTTATCAATTTTGGAAGAATAAGGGTTTTAATATAGATCTAATACCTA
>CAZFDH010000022.1:0-15240 GCA_964518155.1 Candidatus Woesearchaeota archaeon | reverse complement strand
AGGATTATTATCTGCAAGATAAATCGGATTCCCAGAGCTAGTTGTAATTATCTGCCCCCTGTCTATATTGTTAGTAGCATCCTGAATAAAATAAAATCCATGTGCAGTGGAACCGATCGTTCTAATAAGATTAGCAGTAAAATTATTATCTGATGATCCATAAACGTAGAATCCATGGGAAGCTGATCCAGTTGTCGAAACATTATTAGAAATAAAAGAGTTATTGGCTCCACCAAAAACAAAAAATGCCTGATTATCACTGCTTAAAACAACTGAATTATTAATGACATTTGTGTTAGACGAATAATAATTGTAAACCCCATAACCAGAAGCAGAACTTAAATTATTCCCACTAACGTTCGAAAAGGTGAAATAGTTTAAAACAAGGCTTCCCCATGAACCTGAATTATCCATAATGTTATTAGTGACAGATGATTGAGTTAAATAAGTTACATAAATTCCCACTCCTCCCGTCGTAGTACTAAGATTGTTGGAGTTAATAGTAAAGCCAGTAGAATTAGAAATGAAAAGATTATCCGTACTGAAGTTACTATTTCTTATAGTAATATTTGAAGATTTTGAGAAAATAATTTGCCCATATGAACTAAAGTCGACTCCATCATAAGTAAGATTTTCAACAAACTGGCTGTAGTTAACGGGTTTACCATCTGCTAAATTTGTAGAATCAAGAGTATGATTTCCCTCTGCATCTGTCACGCCATCAAACGAAACTCCATAACTGATCGAGTTGGTAGTGTTTACTTGATTAAATCTAAAAATATTCTGAGTTGAATTAAGAGTTGAAGTCCCATACCCCCATATGCCAGTTTTAGAAATAAAATTAGACAATATGCTTACATTTCCAGTTGAATCTAAGATAATTCCAGTTGTAGAAGAACCAGAAACAGTCACCGAATTATTTTTTATCGTGCTGTTATACATTTGATAACCAACAATTCCATGACTAACGAATTGATTTGTACTCACAGTATTATTCTCAATATAAATATCATTCCCTGTCAAAACATCAATTGTTCTTGAATTACCACTTGACCCTGCATTATTGATAATAACATTTCCAGTTACTCTAGCAGTTCTAGCATTATATAGCAAGACTCCATCACTAAAAGAATTCCTTGTCAAAATGCTATTATTACCTACGGAAACATTATTTACATAAGCAAGATAAAATGCATATCCTCCAATTCCAATGGTTGTAACATTATTATCAAAGAGATTAATATTAGTATTATTCCAAAAATAAACTGCAAATTTATTATTAGTGCTGCTAACACCTTCGAAAATAGAACAATTCTTTATTGTTGTATCATTATATCCAAAATTTTTTACTCCATATCCAAGCGCTGAAATATTTGAATAAGTAATCCTATTTCCCCTGCAATCTAAAGTTACATTATTTGCAGCAACATTCATACAAGTTGTGTTTATCGAAACGCTAGTATTTAGATAATAAACTGTATCTGCAGAAGACAAATCTTGACAGGAACTGATATTAACTTCAGCAGCAGAAATGAAAGACATATAAAAAATTACAATAATTAAAAGCAAAAACATTAAATTATTTCTAGTCATAACACACCTCTCATACTTAACAAAAAAAGGTAAAAGTCTTATTTAAATATTACCGATATAAAATCATATCTTTGTAATTATAAGTTTTGTAGAAGTTTTAGAAATATGGAGCCCAGAAATTTTTATTTTTCCGTTTTGATCTGCTGTTACTGTACCGGACTGAGTTCCAAATTGCCAGTTATAATTTGTTCCTTGAGTATGAATCAGATTTTGAAGTCTTCTTGGCGTTACGCTTACCGTCGCCATCGAACTCGTTGCAATATCAAGAAGATAAAGATTAACTTCATATCTATTAGCCTGGTCAACAATTGTGCTTCTATTATACCAAGGGAATCTGTTTATTGCGCCAATTGAGTCTCCATCACTAACATCCCCATTGCCAGGATTTCCATTTAAAGAAAAATCACTAAACGAGATGTAGCTCTGATCTAAGTCAAAATAAAAGTAATTGAAACCGTCATTAGTTTGAACATACCAACAGTTATTTATTGAATCTTCTCCATTAGGACATGCTGCTCTATCTAAAAATTTCCATTCGGTAAAAGTCAAATACCCATCGGGATCACTATTTGTATGTGTTGACTGATCCCAATAAGCAACTAATCCCCCATAATTTTGATAAGTCCTCAAAAAGTCAGGAACATACTGCCATAAAATTGTTGTGTCTTGTTTTCCATTGTGCATTCTTATTAAAGGGTAATCTTTAGAGGGGTTATTTTGAACATACCAGCTTAAGTCCATATAGTCATACATACTCATTCCATATGGAGTTTGTATATTTTCATCCATTGATCCATAATATCTTGAAGTATAAGATGAATAACCCGAACCTATTGCAACTGTTCTTCCTAAATTAGAATTAACAGCTGAAACTAAATCCGAGTTGTGAACCGCAAATGCCATTGCCCCTCCTGCTCCGAGCGAACCACCTTCCGCGTACACTCTACTAGAATCAATATAATTTTTCCATTCACTTTTAGTTTGCATCCAATTAATTACAAATCGCATAGATTTTTCAGTATATGGAACATTAACTCCCTCATTCAAAGGTTTTGTATCTTCAAACGTTTTCTTTAGACCATAAGAAGTCAATGTTGGAACATAATTAGAATTCCATCCACTATAGTATGAGTAACCTGAATCACCGGAATCTGTTTCCAAATACTTTCCAAGATACTTTAAATTTCCATCTTTATCTTTTACAATTAAATTATGGAAATCATTAAATCCTAGAGTATAACCTCCACCCTTTCCACTTACAGACGAAAATCTCGACGGGAAAGTTTGTTCCTTACTTTCGAAATAAGTTTTACCGGCAGCGTGCAAGTGCAAGGTTAGAGGATATTTATTTGCGGAGTTAAAGTTTTGTGGCTCTGCAACTGAAAAAAAGAATGGCGCTGATCTTCGGTTATCAAATCCATATTCGTCATTTAAATCAGTAGGATTAAAACTTCCAAGCCACATTACATATCCATCAACAGCATTCCCTGCCGGATCACTTCTAAAGAAAAATGCATCAGGAATTGCGATAGATTCAGAAACACTAGAAGTTAACGAATTTTGCCCGACGACGATTTCCCTATTTTCATTTCCTTCAACGACAGTCGTAACAGCATAATAGTAGTTGCCACCACTTTCAACAGTATAAACATATAAACCAGAATTTGAATTCAAGCTAACTCCCGCTTTAGATAAATCCGGCTGCTTGATTGAACTAACCTCTTTTGAAAGACTATCAGATAAATAGGAAGAACCTTGATAAACTTGATCGATTAATTCTGCTTGATTAATATTCGAAGAAGTTATTGGTGAACTGTGGCGGTAAATCTTGTAAGAAGTTTCATCTTTTCCACTGTTAATTTCATTCCAAGTTATGAAAGTCTGACCAGAATAATATTTAGCATTAACCCCGCTAGGTTGATTTGGATATTCATTTAAAACTCCAGAAGGAACTTCATAAGTTACTTCTAAATAAGGTCTTAAGGAAGCATCAGAAGTTTCTTTGGTATATGCTCCCTGAATATTTAGTCCAGTTCCGTTAAATGTTAAACCCAAATTCGTCGACGGATTATTTACCCAATCTTGAACTCCAGAAGTTATGTCTGCATCAAAATAACTTTGTAAGAAAGAAGTATACCATCTCTTGAAATAAAGTTCACCTATTTTATTTCCTTTGGCGCCATTAAATCCAGACGAACTCCATGAAACTCCACTCTTCTTTTGAGCATACGTAACTGTCGATTCATCCCAAATTCCAGTTCCAGATGGATCATTTATTTTGTAAACCTGTTTAACTAGTCCGGTAGTTCCAACATTGAAATTTCCCCCATAATCTGCATGGATAACTAATCTCGCTTTCTTAACAACTGCGCCTTGAGGAATAGAACTTAAATCAAAATAAAGAATTGGGCTATAAACTCCTCCCAATTCCCTAATATAAAATTTAGAGGCGCTTCCATAATTAGTCGTCGTGGAACTTGATTGAACATAGCTGTCTTTCGCAACACCAGTAACATCACAAGTTGAACATTCTCCAAATCTTTTTGTAACAAGTGGTTGTGCAGAGACTATCGAGGAAGTCGAAACTGTCAAAATTCCGCTCTGGACATTTTCAGTTTCTCCAACAACTTTTGCTGTGAAATAATACTCTCCTACAGAAGACGAACCATCTTGCTTCAAACCTGCATTCCAGTTTATCGACAAAGAGCCGCTCGTCCCAAATATCACTTTATCAGGTTTAAGCCAATCAATTCCCAAAAGATTTTCTTTCTTTATTATTGTGAAATTAATTTCTTTTCCATTGCAATTAGAACCAAGAACATTTAATGCAACACCCTCACCTAAGTTTGCCGTCGATTTACTCCATGCCGCAGAAGTTAAATCGCACTGTGCTGCAGGAAGATCGCCACTTAAAACTTTCTCCCAATTTTGAGGAAGTTCTAATTGATATACTTCAAGATTATCTAATCCAAACCAATTCGATCCCCAGTAAATATTGTTCCCAGAAGGATCCATATTCGCAAAAGATTCAGCAAAAAAGTTTTTCGTTGTTTCGCTTGGACAAGAAGTAAATGCTTTGTTATAGGTTGAGCCAACTCTCCATATTCTAGGATTTTCTGCTTGAGGTTTAATTTCAATCATCATGAGTTGATTATCAACCCAAGAGCCAGTATAACATTGATAAGTTGACATCAAAAACCATCCTTTCTTCGACGGATTTGAAATTAAACCAATGTGCTGATTAATATATTTGCTCCCAAGGTAAGTTCCAATTATTTTAAATTCTTGATTTTTGTCTGGAATGAATGCATAAATTGAATCCTTACTATTATATTGGAAAACAAAGACTTCACTACCTTCTTTATCATAAGACCATGCAGCATGACCGTAGTCCGTAGTAGAAAAATTAACTGCCCTTGTTGTGTCTCCATTCGCAAGATCACTTATTCTATAAAAGTAATTTCCTTTTCTTAACCATCTTCCCGAAGGTGAAACATCTTGTCCTTTTGTTCCAGAAATTTCTCCTGTAAGTTTTGTCCCGCTGTACTGATCAACAATAATTACTTTTCCGTTTGATAATCCCATTGCTCTATAGCGCGCATCACGAGATTGATCAGTATGATCTTCACTTACAATTGTTGCCCCAGGATAAACAGTACCAACATCAAATACTACCTCCAAAGAATTTTTATCAAATGCGTCGAATTTATAGAATTTAGATCCTCTAGTAAAGTAAAGAGTGTTTTCAGTTCCATCTCTTCCAGATAAATCCCATCTAGCATTATCAGTTTTTAATATCCATCCTGGTCCACTAATATTCAAAAATCCGAGATAATTGCAATTTTCTAAGTCATAAAGTAACACTGGGTTCTCCGTCGTTTCAACAAAAGCATATTTTCCATTTACATTTACATTAGCATAAGTGGAATAGCCGTTTGTTAGTCCTGCATTAGGATTACCATCATAATAATATTTAGTACTCGGATCATTATACCTTGACTCCTCACTAATATTAGTAATTAAAGTAACTCTATTCCCACTGTTAGGATCAATAAATGATTGGCATTTAGTTGGTTGATTTATCGTCGGAGTTTGTGAAAAAACTATATGATTATCTGAGATAAGTTCAAGTACATAATTGCTTGGAGCAATTTCAACACATCCAGTTTCATCAACTCCCCCATCACAGTCATTATCTTTTCCATCCCCACAAATTTCTCCAAGAACATCCGGCACACATGCTTGAGGATTTTCTCCACTGCTGCTTTGATCGAAAGAAATAGTCCCGCCAAAATATTTTGAGATCTGGTTAGAATTAATATTAACAGTTGAAAGTTTTTTCCGGACGAAATCATAAACACTTGCCTGCTGCGCATATTTTTCTCCACCCGAAGTTGTTACAATCGCCACGGCAATAACTGAAATTATCTTTTCTTCGTTCAAACCTTCAATTGAAAATGTTTGACTTGTTTGTCCTAGTTCATCCAACCGGCCATTCCAACGATACCGGATAGAATTACTTTCATCGCTTACTATAAACAGCACCGCAATTAATTCTCCTACACCAGCTTCACGTTTTACTCCAACGGTAATATTACTCCCGTTAACCAAGATATTCTCTGGAACAAGAGAAATCTTAGTAGATAATTGTGTCGCATCAATTTCGCTAGCGTTGCTTTTAATTAAATTAAATACAACTAAAGAAATAAGCCCAATCGCAACTAAAGAAACTAAAATTATTATTAGTGATGTAACAACTTGCGATAAACCTCTACGAAAAAGACCTCTTTTCATTATAAGAAATGCATTTTGTAATTTTTAAAAGTTATCTAAATTCAAATGCGCCACTAATCTAAATCTAGATCAAATCTTCCAAATCCAACGGAGCAGAGCTGCTAATAGAAGAGTCCAAATCTTGACCCGAAGAAGTTCTCCATGTTGCCAAATCTGCCTTTGTTTGATGATTCCATGCAAATCTTCCATCAGGATAAAATATATTGTTATTGCTGTCCACTCCTCCAGAGAGAGTACTAATAAAAATATGGTACCCTCCTTCTTTTGGATTCATGAAGATATTATTGTTTATTTCTACTCCTCCGCTTCCGCTTCCACCAATATATGCCCCATAAACCCCATAATTTGAATTAACAATAACATTGTTATAAAATTTAGAGCCTAAAGTTCCATCGCTCGCCGAGCCTCCCTTGTTTCTAAATGCCGCACCGATTCCGGAACCGATAGTAGTATTTCCACTTAAGTTTACAAAAATATTATTGTATATCGACCAGTTTTTTGCTCTCTCGGGAAGCGCATTATTTATAGTTGCATTTCCGTTATCTCCGTGCCTTGCAATACCATAATGATAATTTCCTTTTCCCTCTGGAACAGTATCATATAAATTAATTATTCTATTATTTCTTATTATAACATTGTTTATATTCCGACGATCATTTATATCATTGTCTGAGAAAGCAAGATAATTGATGATACCATCTCCAACCCAATCATGAATGTAAGAATCTTCAATTATTAGATTCTCCATATTTTGTCCTCCTAATGCATGCCTGTCCGGTCTTCCTCCAGCTGCTCCTCCTCCATAAATGTCGTTAATATCCTCACCTGAATAAGCTTCAACTCTTCTAAATGTCCAATTAATAAATTGTCTGCTTCCAGCCGAAATTGTATATGTTCCACTTTTGCTTCGATGAATTATTGTATCTTGAATCAGAATATTATTTGTATCGCTGTTGCTAAAACCAGAGTAAATTCCGGTATAAGAACCATACCCAACTTCGCAGTCCCAAATATTTACATGATCTGCTCCAGTTGTATCACTCTTGGACAATCTTAAAACGCCATCATTACCTGCACCAGCATAAAGTTTCAAACCTCTAATATCGATATAATCTTGCCCATCGACATCTAAAGCAGTTCCAGCAAAGTTCCCATACACATCCAACATCTGGTCTCCATAAGGATTGACCCAAACTCGCCTTGCAATTGAATCATACCAAACTGAACCATCTTTTGCTACGACTGCTGTTTGAGAACTGACCGTCCAGGGCAATTTTCCACTTTCATCCCAAGGGTTTCCGGTCATCCAAGAATTAGTATGATAACTAAAACCAGCATAATAAGTTCCATCTCCATTACTAGTAAAAGAAGATGCTGCAATCCGTCGAGCAGAAATTATTATCCCCTCATCTCCAGCATAATCTCCTCTCAAAGTTATCGGTCGATTTTGCGTTCCAGATTTGTAAACTTTAACATCATTAAGAGTTGTAAAATGCGTTCCATAGATATGAGTTCCTGAAATATAGATCGTATCGCCTGGCTGAATTAAATTCCAATTAATATTCTTAAGTCCATCCCAAGCATTTTCGTAACTCGATCCATTTTCTGTTCCATAACTTCCTCCAAGCGGTCGGACAAAATAAACATTGTTTATTTCACAAATGGCAGAACAATAATCTCCATTTTCATAATTTCCGTCGTCGCATTGTTCGCCCGCCTCAAGTTTCCCATTTCCACAAAGATAAATTCCAATTTTTGTCAAATCCTGCTCATCAGATTTTTCTCCAATTGAGTCACCATCAAACACTGGAAAAACTGCAACACTAATTGGCTCACTATCCAGTTTTCCCTCGTAATCAATTTCAAAACCCTTAGTTTCAAGTTCTCCTAGCGACGGAAAATCTTGTGAATAACTCCCACCTTCATCATAAACAACAACTCTAACTTTTTTTAATTCGCCTTGACCAAAATCTCTTTTAACGCTTATTGAAAGCTCTTTATCTACTCTATTAAAAACCGTTTCGTCATCAAGAATATTCAAACCCAAAGTAATCTTGCTTAAATCTGCTTGAGAAGACTTATCTTCTATCAAATTAAAAACAACTAAAGAAATAACTCCAATAGCAACAAGGGAAACCAAAATAATAATTAAACTAGTTACAACTCCTGATAACCCTCTCTCTTTCATAACAATAGATAGAAAAACCTTTTTTATAATTTACTAATATCTATATCTAATGAACAATTTCTATTTTAAAAATTAACAAATTCTGCCAGAAGCTCATGATCACAAGATAAATTGACATTAATATTATTTGAGTTAACTTGACTTCGCAAACTCGAGATTAGTTATTAAGAATTATAACGATTTCATCAAATCCCAAAATCCAACTACTTCACAGTAAACAACTTATCATCATGAACATCAAAAACTTCTAAACGAACTCCGCTGTCAATCCACCCATGAGCATAATTTAGTGCTGCAAAAGCATTTACAAAATCTTTTTTTGAATAAAAGTGATGCGCATCTGAAATGTAATTTGTTACCATCTCAATTATTTCTTTTGCTTCTTTTTCTTTTCCTTTTATTACGTGTTTTTTAACTTCTTTCAAAGCAGTTTCCGTTAAACTAAAATATTTTTTTAACTTTGTTTCATCAATTTCATTTTCCATAAAAAAGTAAGTAAAAAAGAGTTTAAAATTGTTGTGGGGTAAATTTTTACTTACGTCGGCTTTTCCGAATATAACTGGGGCAAACCTTTAAATATAAAATATTGCTCAATAGAGCAGGAAAAAAGAGGTAAAATGAAATCCCAAAGGATTATTTTTTTTATTCTAGTGATATCGCTTGCAATCAACCTAGCAAGTGCTGTTAGTGATCTTATAGCAATACAAGGAAACGTTCAGCAAGATGACGCAGATCTTTCTTCGGGAGACTTGCAAGTCGTAATTTACGACGCCCTTTCAGGAGGAAATATTGTTTACAACTCAACTAGCGATTTTGCTGGTTCAATCTCTGCAGGAAAATATGATGTAATGCTGGGGAACGGATCAAATGAATTGAATCTTCAGTTTGGAAAAATATACTATATGGAAATTTACATTAATGGTGGATCAGGTTATGAAAAATTTACATTCAATGGACAGTCTAGACAAATCTTCCAATCATCTGTAGGACAAATAAATTCAACATCAATAATGAATTCCGTAATTAATCAAACACATTTAGTTTCAGGAATTAATTTAACAAATGCAGTCGGTTATCCTTCAGAAAATTTAACTGGAAATATAACACTATCACAAATTTCAAGCAATGAAAAAATTGTACTCCTAAACAATTCAGTCACATGGGAAGCAGGTCAAAACATCTCAACTTCAACCGGAGGATGGTTTAAGGGATTATTTAACTGGGTAGTAGATCCCCTATCTTCTATATACCTAACCTTTAATGGAACAACTTTGACATTTAACGAAACAAAATTAAATAATACTATTGATGCTCGGGCTTCCGCATTCAATGAAACAACTTACTCAGATTCAATTTATACCACAATTCAAAACAACTTCTCAAACTATTACATAAAGTCTGAGATTGATAACAACCTATCAAACTATCTCTTAATATCGGACAGCAGATTTAACGATACCGTTCTAATCTTAAATGTAAACTCTTCTTTATGGAGTTACATAACAACAAACGAACCAAGTTGGGCTGAAGCATATAATGTTAGCTACGAATCGACTTATAATGCAACATACGCAGTTTTTTCATACAACCAAACAACAATCGCAAATTCTTATACTGACTCTATTTATAATACAATTCAAAATAATTTTTCAAACTATGCAACATCTTCAACATTAAACGGAACTTATTTGAGGTTAGTTAATTCTGGAGACGTAAGTATCAACGCTTCAGGCGACATAGATTTTAACGGCGGATGGCAAAACGGAGGATTAACAGTCTCAAATGGAGATTTGTACGCTCAAACAATTTACGTCGTGAACATTACATCACTTCAAGTAAACCACATTAACACAAACGGAAGTTTAATTCCTTCAATAAATAATCAGTTCGATTTGGGATCTGCAACAAACCAATGGAAAAATATTTTTATTTCAGGAAATGCAAACATTACTGATCTTTACGTCGGAGGAGTTTTAGCTGACCCGTGGCTTTACAATCAAACAACTCCTGCAATTTCTTATACCGATAACCAATTACTAAACTACTACACAAAATCTCAAACAGACTCTAATCTTTCACTTTACCTTCTATTAACAGACCAAAGATTCAATGAAACTGCATTAGCTAACTCAATAAACACAACAGCAAACATCCAAGCATTAGGTTTCTCAACAGGAGTTTACAATGCAACTTATGAATCAACTTACAATATTACATACCACGGTTTAATTAACAATGATTCTTATTTAGCAACTTATAACTCAACCTATGCAATCTGGTCCTACAATCAGACAACCTCGGCAATAACAGACATAAACAATAGATTCTGGAATAAAACTCAAACATACAATATCTCTCAAATAGACTCAATAATTACTTCAAATAATGCTTCATGGACTTCAACATACAATTCCACCTACGCCTCCCTCAACACATCACAATGGATAACCTCAGGATCAAATATTTACTATTCTGCAGGAAACGTTGGAATAAAAACAAACACAATTACAGAAGCGTTAAGTGTTAACGGTTCAATTAATGTTACAAACACTGAAACTTCAACAGATTATGCCTTGAAAGTTCAAAGTCTGACAACAGACACTTACCCAAAAATAGCTTACTTTGCAGGTTACGACACGGACGCGGGATCGCCTTTAACTTATGATGTTTCCTTGGGACCAAACGGACAAACCTATTTCAGAAGTTATGTTACAGGAGCTTCAACTGACTTTCTAATTCAAGATGCTGATAACAATGACGCAAGACTCACATTAAATATAACTGGTAACGGAGGAGCATTTTCTTCTTTAGCAGTTGCTTCATCTGGAAAAGTCGGAATAGGAACATCAACACCAACTCATTTGTTAACAGTTTCAGCAAATGATAACACCTTAAACCCACTGGCAAGAATAATAAACACCGCAGGAGCAGGAGGGTCAGCAGATTCAGCATTACTTTTCACATCAGGAACAGGCGGAAATTATTCTATAGGAAGAAGCAACGATGACGGAAACTTCTACATTGCAGAAGGAGGAAACTTAAACACAAACACCAGATTCGCAATTAAAACTTCAAACGGTTATGTCGGAATAGGCACAACAAACCCTTCAAGTCTTCTCCACATCTACCAAGATTCAAACACTTACACAAATTTAACAGGATATTCAATTAACGTAGAAGAAGGATCAACTAACGCAAACGGTCCGGCACTAACTGTAGGTTGGTCAGCAGGTCCAGTAGGAGTAATGGATTTAATTTTCGCAAATAGAAACACTGACGGTTTAAGAGTTGGAACTACTGCGGGTTATCCAGTCACATTTATTCAAAACAATTTAGCTAGAATGTACATTAACACTGCAGGAAACGTAGGAATAGGGACAACATCTCCAGCACAAAAACTCGACGTAAGAGGAAACGGTAATTTCTCAGGAACAATTTTCATAAACAACGCAACTGACGTTCAATCATTCATCTCTCCTTTCAGAGCAGGTTCAGGAATAATTTATAATGATACAGCAGGAATTAAAGTAGGAATAGGAACCGCCTCACCAACCGCAAATTTAGAAATAAACGGTTCAACCCTCGACGGAGTAGCCGCTCCATTTGCATTAAAAGTTACAGGAAGAAAAGGTCTTGACGCTTCAACAGTCCCAGATAACGGCGGAAACGGCGGAGGAATAAACTTAACAAGCGGTGCAGGTGGAGATGGCGACATGGGAATAGGAGGAAACGGAGGAAGTATTTACATTACAGCAGGAGCAGGTGGAACTGACGTCGGCGGAGGAGACGGCGGAAACGGTGGAGACATATATTTAGTCACAGGAAACCCCGGATCTGGATCTACTTCAGGTAATAATGGAAATATCTACATTCAAAATGGAGGTTTAGGAATCGGGAATATTTCTACACTGGAGGGTGTATCTTTTTTCATAAATACAACTGCGCCAAATGCAACATCAGACACATTAGCATATAGGGGAATAGTTACAACCAAAGGAGAACAAATGATTGCCGACTCTCTTTTCGGTCGTGCCATGACTCAACAAGGAGGAGGAACAAATGATATATTCTATGGAGTTGAAGGTGCCGTCGCTGACGACTTCCCAGTCTTCAGATTAAACGGATATTTAGGATATTACAACTCATTGAATAACATCTATGCAGCGGTTTACGCCAACACAAGTCAAGGAACTTTCAATCCTCTCGCAAATGGTGGAACAAACGCCAATTACGAAACCCTTGCCGGTTATTTCGAAGGTAAAGTAAAAATCGTCGGAGAGGAATTAGCGGTTTGCGACGGTGCATGTACTCCAGGAGTAGCTACTTTAGCAGGAGATCTATATGTAGAAAATCAAATTGAGTATGACAGTCCAGATTCAGGAATTGGGGATTTATTAGTTTGGGATTCATCAACAGGTGAAATATTAACAGACGCCTCCAGTTTAAGATACAAAAAAAATATTTCAGATTACTTAATTGATAATTCTAAAATAATGGATTTAAGGCCGGTTAATTTTGTTTGGAACAATAATTCCGCAACAGAAGGCGTTCAAGACTTTGGTTTAATTGCAGAAGAAGTTAATGAAGTCTTCCCTGAACTTGTAAGCATCGACGAGGAAGGTAAACCAAGAACTGTTCGTTATGATAAATTATCAGTGGTACTTCTCTCGGGATACCAAGAACAAGAAAAAAAGATTCAGTCACAACAAGAAGAAATTTCACTTCTCAAAGAAGAGCTTTGTAATAAAGATAATAGTTATAGTTGGTGTGAATAAAAAACGGAAAAATTATTTTAGAAAAAAAATCCTAGAAAATATAATTATTCTTACTCATAAATTGTCCATGCTTCCCCAGCAGAACTAACTAATGGGAATAACGGATGAGGATATTGTTGAATATCTTTTACTGAAATATCTGAAGCCAATGCACTAAGAGTTGGGAAACTTTCTTCAGATAGTGTTGGTAAAACTGTTCTGTTATCTTCAATGTAAGGTGCAACTTGTTCTACAGTAGTTAAAGGAGTTTGAGGAGTAGAATAAAAATGATTTCCATCAAAGAAATAATTAACTACACTTTGTGCCAATCTTGCATCTCCGGACGTTGTTGTTCCTAAAACTCTTACAATAGTAGTGTTTTCAACAAAAGCATTTTCTCCAGGATCTCCAGCACTGCTGTTTCCAAAATCCGCTCCTGCATTTGCAAGGACCCCAAACCTACAGTTCCTTATAATATTATTTCTCCATTTAGATCTAAGATCTCTTGAGTTAAGTCCGATCCCAAAATCTCTTACATAATTTCCATCAAAAACAAATCCTTCAACATTACTTGCACTTGAAATACCGGTTGCTCTAAAATTAATATTATAATTTGATCTTCCTCTTGTACCAATAAAATAATTATCTTTTACAGTTACATTATCTGTTGGTTGAACAAATTTTGCAGGAGGATGATCACTCCTTGAATCAAATACTAAATATTGTACTTTTGACCCACTTGATAATCCTACTTCACTTCTAACAATCACATTAGATACAGTTTCAGTTGAAGGATAATCATTAACTTCTAAAGGAGAGGCAGGAATAGGACTTCCGGAAATTGCCTGATGGATAACCTTTTCTCTTGCATTCAAAGGAATCCCATTAACACCGTAATCATAAATTGCATCAGGTAAATGAACAGTTAAAGTATCTGTGCTCGGTGTTCCGGCAGCTGCAATCCAGTTTAAAGCATTTTGATAAGGATCTGCTGTTGCAGTAACATAAACATCAGTTGCTTTAGCATTATAAGGCATCATCGACGCCAAACCCACAGCCGCAACTCCGACCGCGCTTTTCAATTTACTAGCTAAACTCTTTGCCATTAGAAATCAAAATGTAAATAATATTTAAATCTTTCTGTAGCTGCGTGACTCTTAAGGGGTTACACGGAATAACTCCATAGTCGTTTCAAAATTGAGATTTTAATTCCCATCCCAAGAACAAGGAGCACTTGGACTCATTGGACTTGGAGGACTATAAGGAGTAGGCGGACTAACAGGACTCGATGGAGTATACTCAATTTTAGAAGAATAAACCTCATTAGCCAACTTCATTCCTTCACCAAGTTTTTCAACTAACGTTGCCATAAAAAATAAAGATGAAATAATTATATAAAGATTTCTATAATATGGAGTATATGAAAAAAATACTAGCAATAAATTTCGAGAGCATATTCTTAGAAAATTACAAAAAAGAAGAGTTTATAGAGAGATTAAGTAGATTACAAAATAAATATAGTTTAATTCTAATCAGCACTTATCAAAAAGAGAAAATAGAAGAATTCTTAGAAGAAAGAAGATTTAAAGAATTATTCAGTGAAATTTGCTCAGTAAGAGAAATTGAAGAAAAAGAAAAGATATTTGATAAATTCAATAATGATTTAATTTTTATAACTGGAGATAACAAGAACTATTTCGATCTTGATAAGATAAAAAAAATAACATTTAAGATTAAATACTCTGACGCTGTCAGAAAGAATTTTAAAGAGATTGAAACAAACATATCCGACTCATTAATCTCACTAGATTTAGATGGTACATTGACTTATTTCTACAACTACGAACTAGAAAACAGTTTACTAAAAAGAAATATTCTCAGCAAGCACTTAAAAAGAGAAATTAACTCTGA
>CAZFDH010000021.1:0-15306 GCA_964518155.1 Candidatus Woesearchaeota archaeon | reverse complement strand
TAATAGGTTTAGTCTTTTCAAGGCGAATAAATTCATCCATGAAAGAAAATTTTATTGTTTTGAAGATTAGAAGATCTGCAATCATTGCACCAAGACCTGCAATAAGCGCGGCTAAGAAAATATTTTCAGGATGAGAGGCAATGAAAAAACCGGCAGCAAACGGCGTCGAGAAGCCGAACGAAAATAAAAGTCCTGCAATAAAAATGCCTAGATATTTTAATTGTCCCAAATGATCAATATATGCCTGAGTCGTGCTGTTTGAGAAAATAAAGAACGACAAAACAAATAGAACTACTAAAATAAATAGTTTCGGATATCTGAACTTAAACAACCTCTTCATAATTTTCAAAATAAAAAAAGAGTTATAAATGTTGTGTTTGGATAGTTTTTTATATTCAGTTTAATTTTATTGTTTATGAAAAGTGGTGAATTCTGGACGGCGGTTTCAATTTTTGTCGGGACAATTATCGGAGCGGGATTTTTAGGAATTCCTTTTGTTGCGGCCAGAGCAGGGTTTAGTTTAGCAGTTGTCAATATAATTGCGATCGGACTGATCATTTTGTTTACTTCACTTTATATGGGAGAAATAACTTTGAGAACAAAAGAAAAACGCCAGATTCCGGGATACGGTAAAAAATATTTGGGAAAGACGGGCGCATTTCTGCTTCAATTGTCGACGGTGTTTGGGATTTATGCTGCAATTGTTGCATACATGTTAGGGATTGGAGAAAGTTTAAGTTTTTTGATTTTTGGTGACGGAAGCAAAACAATAATTTTCGGAATTTTAACCGGATTTATTTTGTCAGCAATGCTTTGGAGAGGATTAAAGGCTTTGAAAACGCTTGAAAAGATCGGAGTTACAGCAGTTTTAGTTATTCTTGCTATGATTGTAATAATTTTCGCAAAAGATGTTGAGACAACGAATTTGGTTGGATACAATCTTATGAATATTCTTCTTCCGTTTGGAGTTGTGTTTTTTGCGTTGCAGGGATTCAGCGCGATTCCTGAAATGAGAATTGTTATGAAAGAAAAAGAAAAAGATTTGAAAGGAGTAATTGTATGGGGAGTGATAGTCTCGGTTGTGTTTTATTTAATTTTCACATTTATTGTCGTTGGCTCGCAAGGTCCTTCAACCCCTCAAATAGCGACGCTGGCACTGGGAACACTTTTTGTTATTCTAGGAATCTTTACAATGTTCACATCTTATTTGTCGCTGGGAAACGTTTTAATGGACAACTTAAAATTTGACAAAGGATACAAAAAAAGAAATGCATGGTTTGTTTCGGCGATTATTCCGATTGGAATTTTTTTATTGACTCAATTTTATGATTTCTTTTCATTCACGAAGATTTTGTCTTTGGGTGGGACGATCTCGGGAGGATTGACTGCAGCGCTGATTTTATTGATGGCTAAGAATGCCAAAAAAATGGGAAACAGAAAAAGTGAATACTCTATTCCTATCAATTGGTTTACAATAATATTTTTATGGGCTGTTTTCATTGCTGCAGTTATTGTAGAGTTTGTTTAAATGGTGAGTTCGGAACATTTACTTAAAGGGATTGGAATGTATTTTCATGTTAAATCAGAGAATGATAAAATTATTTACAGTTCGGATTATGGATACAATTTGCGACCGCTCTTTCTTCTTGAGATGAGCAAAGAAATTGGGAATGAAGAACTTATTAAAAGTGCGAGGGCGATTGTGAATTCACGGTTTGGTTTTAATGAAGAAAGGAGAACTCTTGAACAATATGTTAAAGTTCAGTTTGGAGAATTTTTGAGTTTGTTGAAAGACAGAGATAAGTTGAAGAGAACCGTTAGTTCAGATGAATGGAGTTTTATCAGACTTCACATGGAAGATGAACTGGCTGATTATTTGGAAGTTGTTAATAGGATTTAGAAATCTTTATAATTCCGAGGCATATTGATATTTCATGAAAGTTTATCTTGATAATGCGGCGACAACGAAAGTTGATGACAGAGTTTTTGAAGAAATGCAGAGGTATTCTTTGAAAGATTATGGTAACGCATCGTCTGTGCATGTTTATGGAACTGAAGCGAAGAAAGCTCTTGAGAAAGCGCGAAAGATTATAGCTGGTGCGATTAATGCAAACACGCGCGAAATTTATTTTACTTCTAGCGGGACTGAAGCAAATAACTGGGCGTTGAAGGGACTATTTTTTTCATTTAAAGAAAAAGGGAAAAATCATATTATTACGACGAAGATTGAACATGACTGTGTTTTGAACGCCGCTAAATGGCTTGAAAGTCAAGGCGCTAAAGTAACTTATCTTGATGTTGATAAGGAAGGGTTTGTGAATTTAGATGAATTGAGAAAAGCGATTAATGAAAAAACATTTTTGGTTTCAATTATTCATGGGAACAATGAGATCGGAACGATTCAGGATTTGGAAGCGATCGGGAAAATTTGTAAAGAGAAAGGAGTTTTGCTTCATAGTGATGCCTGTCAGTCTTTCACGAAAGTTGGAATTAATGTGAAGAAGATGAATATTGATTTGTTGACGTTGAATGCGCATAAAATTCATGGGCCGAAAGGGGTTGGGGCGCTTTATGTCAAGGAAGGAATTGAAATTACTCCGCTTTTACATGGAGGAGGACAAGAAAAAGGAATGAGAAGTTCGACTGAAAACATTGCGGGAATTGCAGCGTTTGGAAAAGCAGTTGAAGTTGCGTCTGAAAAAGATATGAAAAGAATTGAGAAATTAAGAGAAAAATTAATGAGCGGAATTTTAGAAATTGAAAAGACTCGGATAAATGGTTCAAGAGTAAAAAGACTTTGTAATAATGTTAATATCACAATTGAAGGAGTTGACGCCGAGGCTGTCGGAGGATATTTAGAAAACGCCGGAATTTATATTTCAATGGGATCGGCGTGCATGTCAAACTCGAACGCAAAAAGCCATGTTTTGAAAGCGCTTGGTTTTTCGGACAAAGAACTTGAAAGCTCGATGAGATTGAGCTTGAGCAAATACACTACAGAAGAAGAAATTGATTACACGATTGAAACCCTGAAAAAAGTTGTTGGTAAGTTGAGAAAGTTTAGTTGGTGAAGATGAACGATAATTCTAAAAAGTTGGATATCTTTGGTGGGGCGTGGAAAAAGAAGAGACTGAAAATAAACGAAGTCGAATTATTAATTATTATGATGCATTAGGAACAAATCTTGCAATTTCTTTCTTAACCTCTACTATTGGGGGAATACTCTCGGCTATATTAATCTCGATTGTCTTAGGTCAATCACCTCTTCCGATTTACAGAGAATTTGGTTTAGCATTAATATTGTGGGGCTTTCTTTTTCTTACTATTGTTATCATCTTTTTAATTTTGTTCTGGATGATCTTTGTATTTTTTCCAAGAAGAAATGAGCTTAGAAGGTTAGATAAGGGATAACATCCACAATCTTTATAAATTTGGCAACTATGCTTTTTTATGGAAACAAAGCAGAAATCTTGGTTTCGGCGACATTATATTCTATCTTTGCTAATTATTCTTTTTGCGTTTTTCTGGCTTATGATTAATTTTGCAATTCTTCTTGACAGCGGTTCGAGCAACAGTAAAACTTCTTCAGACAATTATAATAACAACTACCTTGATGATTATGAAGAAGGAACAATTGATTATCCTGAAACAGGAAATTCAGTAGAATCGTGGCATTATATTGATTCATTCGAAGGCAACGGAATTAAAAATACAGAAACATTTACAATTCCTTCAAATGAGTGGAGAATTTCTTGGGATACTCGTTCTGGAGAATATGGGGATATGAACTTTCAAATTTTTGTTTACAGTGAAGATGGAGATTTAGTGGGTGTTGCTGCAAATGTTATTGGGGAAGATGAAGACTCTAGCATAATGAGAGGCGCTGGAGATTATTATCTTACTATTAACACGGCTCAACCTTACGAAATTACTATTGAAGCAAAATATTAAATCGATAGTTCTAAAAAGGCATTTTAATTTTTTTTATGATGGAAAACAAGAATGTTGGATGGCTCGTGATTGGAATTGCAGTTTTAATTACAATTGTGATTTTTCTTTACAGCACTGCATTAAAAGAATTTGTTCAAAGCAGCTGCACTCTTGCTCATGGAGACGCGGTAAGCTGTCCGATGTATGACACAATTACAAGACAAAACTACCTTGCATTTTCTATCGTTGGAATTTTAGTCGTAATTGGACTAGTATTAATATTTTCAAAACCTAAAGAAAGAGTTGTAGTCAGAACGATAAAAGAGAGAAGAAAGAAACTCAATCTTGAAGGACTTGACAAAGATGAACGGAAAGTCGTCGATCTTTTGGTAGAAGAAAGCGGTGGAATGTTCCAAGCAACACTAATGGAAAAACTTGAGATAGGAAAAGTCAAAGCTACTCGTTTACTAGACAAATTAGAATCTAAAGGAATTATAGAAAGAAAACGACGTGGAATGAATAACCTTATTGTTTTGAAGAATTGAAACTAGTTTCACCAAAGCGGTTAAATAATATCTTTTTCTGGATGGATTATGAGTTTGAAACATTTTGTGAAAGAATTGAACGGCAATCGAGTTGAAGGAGAATTAATTACAACTTTGCTTTATTCACTGGTAAGTTCATTAGGAATTTTAGTAATATTGTATTTTTTGAAACTTAGAAATATTTCAGATTTTATTCCTCAATATGGCTTTTTTATTTTCTTCTCGGTATTGAGTATTGCTTTAATTGCTTTGTCCGCAAGACAAGTTAGAGCGTATGGATTATTTTCGTGTATGCCTGGAATGATGATAGGAATGACGACTGGAATGATCGGAGGATTTTTGATTGGATTTTATGTAGGCGCGACAAACGGAATGTTTTGGGGAAGCGTTGTTGGAATGGCAATTGGAATAATCTTTGGAGTGTGGAACGGGAAATGCTGCGGAGTTATGGGAAGTATGGAAGGAATAATGGCTGGTTTCATGGGAGGACTAATGGGAGCGATGTCTTCGGTGATGATGATTAACGATAATCTAAAGGCTGCATCAATAATAGTATACATAATAAGTGCAGTAATAACTATAGGACTTAGCTATATGATTTATGGAGAAATGAAAGAAAACGAAAGAGAATTAAAAGAAGACCACTTCTCTACAATAATACTCAGCATCGTTTTAACTGCTGCGGTAACATGGTTCATAGTATTTGGACCAAGGAGTGTTTTATTTGGATGAAAAATATAATTGCATTATTATTGATAGGGCTTTTGGTAATCGGAGTCGGATATTTTGTATTTGCAAATTCGGGAAGTGAAACGGGCGGAAATAGTGTTACCAACAATGGCGGAGAATATCAAAAAGTCGTCTTGTCAATGAAGGATTACAATTATTTTCCAAATACTGTAACAGTAAAAGCGAACCAGCCAGTAAGAATTTATTTGGATGACAGTGTTCAAGGATGTTATAGATCGTTTACAATAAAAGAAATGGGAGTTGCAAAATATTTGAAAAATAGCGACGATTATGTCGAATTCACACCAACTAAAAAAGGAACTTACCGGTTTGCATGTAGCATGGGAATGGGAACTGGAACTTTAATTGTAGAATGATGCACTATTACGGATATGGGATGGGAATTTATGGATGGATATTCATGAGCTTGACAATTGTAGCTTTAGTTTTATTTATAATCTGGCTCATTCAGCAAATAGAGATGGGAGGTAGAAAAAGATGAAGAAAAAAATAACTGTGGAAGGAATGCATTGCGCGTCGTGTGCATCGAACATCGAAAGAAGTTTGAAGAAGGTGGACGGTGTTAAAGAAGCAACAGTTAGCCTGATGACTAGAAAAGCAATCGTTGAAGCAGACGAGAAAGTAAACGATGAAGAATTAAAAAAAGCAGTTGCGCGTGCAGGTTACAAGGCTGTAAAAGTAGAATGAAACACGAAATGCACGACCATTCAAAACATGCTCAAAGTCCGGAAGAGCAAGAAATCAAAAGCTGGAAGAGCAAATTAATTTGGGCATGGATAATTACAATCCCAATTGTGGCATTAATGTATCTGCCAATGCTTTTTGGAATTATGTTTTTTTCAGAAGAAGTAAGAATGATTACGATATTAATTTTAGCTTTTCCAGTAATTTTTATTATTGGTTTCTCGACGTTGAAATCGGGTTTTAGGGGACTAACTAGTTTTTATTTTAATATGGATTCTTTAATCGCACTTGGAACGGTTGTCGCTTATTTGACAGGGATTTTTGCTTTAATATTTGAAGTACAAGATTATTCCGGAATCAGTGCGATGATTATGGCTATTTTTGTGACGGGGAAATATATAGAAGCGCGTGCTAGAGGAAGAGCTGGACAAGAGATAAGAAAATTATTGGAACTGGGTGCTAAGAAAGCAAGAATTTTAAGAGGAAAAGACGAAATTGAGATTGAGGTTTCTGAAATTAAAATCGGAGACATAATGGTTGTAAGACCTGGAGAAAAAATTCCTACAGATGGGGTTGTTGTTAAAGGAGAAAGTTCAGTCGATGAAAGTATGATAACTGGTGAAAGTATTCCTACGGATAAAACTAAAGGAAGTAATGTGATTGGAGCGACTGTAAATCAAGACGGAATTTTATACATTAAAGCGACTAAAATTGGAAGTGATACTTTTTTAGCACATATTATTGAATTAATAGAAGAAGCACAAGGATCAAAAGTTCCGATACAGAAAATGGCGGACAAGATCACGTCGATATTTGTTCCGATTGTTTTAGTCTTGTCGGTCTTGACTTTTGCAGGATGGTGGATTTTTTCAGGTAATTTAAGTTTGGCGTTTGGTGCTTCGATTGCGGTTTTAGTTATTTCTTGTCCGTGTGCACTTGGTCTTGCAACACCGATTGCATTAACGGTTGGTTCAGGAATGGGAGCTAAAAGAGGAATTTTAATTAGAAAAGGAGAAGCAATTCAAACTATGAAAGAGATAAAAATTGTCGTATTTGATAAAACCGGGACAATTACAAAAGGAAAACCGGAAGTTACTAACGTTTATTCGGTAGTAAAAGAAAAAGAACTTTTAGAAGTGGCTGCTTCACTGGAAAACTTATCTGAACATCCTGTTGCTAAAGCAATTGTAAATTATGCTTCTTTGAAATCCTACAAAAAAGTTTCTTCATTCAAGATCTTAAGAGGAAGGGGTGTGGAAGGAAAGATCGGGAAAGACCTAATTTTAATTGGAAATTCAGTTTTGATGAAAGAAAGAAAAGTTTCTCTAGTTAAAGTTGAAAAAGTTATTGACAAATTTGAAAGTGAAGGTAAGACCACAATGATTGTTGTTAAGGGAGGAAAAGTTTTAGGGGTGATTGCAGTTGCCGACGCTGTAAAAGAAGATTCGGTTGTTGCACTTAGAGTCTTACAAAAGGAAGGGTATAGAACAATAATGATTACAGGGGACAATGAAAAAACCGCTCGGGCTATTGCGTCGCAAGTTGGAATAAAAGAAGTTATTGCAAATGTTTTGCCTGAAGATAAATCTGAGAAAGTTAAGGAACTGCAAAAGAAGGGAATGGTTGCATTTGTTGGAGACGGGATTAATGATGCGCCTGCTTTGAAACAAGCTAATGTTGGAATTGCGATGGGAACTGGAACAGATATTGCGATTGAAGCAGGAGATATTGTTTTGGCGAAGGGATCTTTGGTCGGAGTTGTTCAAGCGATTAGATTAAGTAAAGCAACATTTAGTAAAATAAAACAGAATTTGTTCTGGGCGTTTGCTTATAATGTTATTGCGATACCGTTGGCAGTCGGAGGAGTTTTGCATCCGGTTGTAGCAGAAATAGCAATGGCAGCGTCTTCAATTACAGTTGTTGCTAATGCTAATTTGTTAAGAGGAAAACGGATATGATTGGGAACGACAATAATTAAAAAGCCGAAGAGACAATTAATTTTATGAGTCGGCTAAAAGATCTAGCAAAGTCTACTTCTAACATTTCGTTTGCAGCATTACAATTATCTACTGTGGGTTTGAGTTTGTACATGTTAGCAGAATATGTTGTAAGTCCACCTCAAGATATAAAAAATTGTTTGGAGGCGGTCTATTACAATTGTATTGTTCCTGATTCAATGTTTGCACTAAGTATAATTGCTCCTTTTGGAAATAAATTAACTTTGGATTACATTCTTAGAAAGAATAGGAAAGATAGTCAAGAACAATAATTCTTAAAAACTAACTTGACCGGTTAAATTAATGGATTCCGCGCAGGAAGCAATTGCAAACTTTGAAAGACTGGGATTTTATATTGCAAGCCATGATCCTTATGAAGCTCCAAGAAATGATCCTGAAGAAATTCTAAAATTACAAAATACACTAAGAGAGGGAAAGATTTCTCCAAAAGAAGAGTTTTTGGTTAGAGCAGAATTAGAACTTCAAACTAACGGTTCAGAAGAACTGGTTGAAGCAAGACAATTTTTCGATTCATTTAAAGGGATGATTTGGGAGAGTAATGTTCAGCCATATACAACAGGATATTTTTTCGCTAATAAGGGAGAATATGCCTTACACTTTCTTGCTAGAGCTCCGGAGAAAATAACCGACATGGAAGAATTTTTTGATTTTTTTGGGGTTAATTTTTTTCATGAATTAGATCACATTTCAGAGGGTAAAGAACTTTCGGACAGAATAAGGAAAGCGGCACAATCAATCTCAGGAATCAGAGAAAGTGTAGAAATTTCTCCTGGAAGATCTAGTCTACTTATGCCTCCATTTAGCCTAACGGTGAGATCTCAAAATATAGATCAGGCTTACGGCGATTTAACTGATGCTATGCAGAGGGTTGGTTACCGAGAAGGCGTTGTTCATAAAATTCAGAAGAAAGAATAGATATCTTTTTAATCAGAGCCAATAACTATTTTTATGAGAAATTATCAGGAAGAGAATAAAACTCTAAGGGAAAGAATTGAAAGAATTGATGAATATATTGTTAAAGCGTCAGCGCTCGAGGGAAGAGTTAGTGGAGACGAGAATAGATTTATTGTTGGAGCGCAAGAGATTTTATCTAATTCTAGAAAGTTATTGGAAGCGATGATAATTTATAATGGAGCGGAAGAAAGATATGAAAGAAAAAAAGAATTAATGGTCAACAGAGACGTTGAATATGTAACAGGAAACAAAGATAAATCAATAAGGCGGCTCGAAGTTGATTTGAGAAAACAAGTTAAATATTTTGCTAAAGGAATAGCATACAAAGCACTTTCTTATTTAGCTAGACCATTTAGTAAAGACCATTCGGCTGAATTCGACGTTAAGGCAAAAGAATATTTTGAAGATTCCAAAGGAGTTGGAAAGGGGATTCACATGAAAAAACAAATCGAAGAATACAAAAAAAGAGAAGCTAAATCTGAACAAGAGTCTATAGATGTAATAAAAGAAGTGTTAAGATCTTCACAAATTCAATCAAATGAAAGTGTTCCAGAATATATTGCTAAACATCCAGAAATATTGTCAATGGTTGCAATTGATGCTATCGAAAGAAAATTAGCAAAATAAAAAAACTAAAGTAAGACCTGCGGGTCAACATTAATTTCTTTTTCACTTTTTTTACAAGATTAAAAAAAGAAATTAAAGAAGTAAGGTAAGTTGGGTTCCGCGAGCGAAACCTCTTCCATCGATCACTTTTCCTTTCAGTTTTCTAGCCAAAGCAAAAGCCTTTTGGAAAGTCTTTTTCACCTCAGCTTCTGATGGAAAGCGACCTTTTGGAACCAGTGCGGTTATGGTAACTTCCATGATATCATTTAGAAAAAGGGGTTTATAATAAGGTGTTTACACTTGAAGGTGTGACAAATTTGTTTGAACAAAAAGGGGTGAAAATTACCTAAATTCACTCATTAACTAAGGTGGTTTTTGACCTTTGATCACGCTCAGAATTTCTGGCTCAAATCTCGCTCTCGCTTAGATTCTCGCTTGACTTAAGATTATCGATAACTTTAGCGACAATTCAGACGTGGAGCGCGGATCATTAACAAACTATAAAAATGATTTAATTCTTGGTTTTTTATGGAAGAAACACGAAAGATCGAGAAAGACATGATGATTCAAGATGTTATTGGGAAATATCCTGACGCGGCGAACATTTTTTTAATGTATGGTCTGCATTGCATCGGATGCGGGATCTCGGCTTATGAAACGATCGAACAAGGCGCGAGAGGGCATGGAATGGATGACGAAGTAATTGAAATGATGATTAGAGACGCTAATCAAATAGTCGACGCAGTCGAGAAAGGTGAACTAGTTTTGGAGTAGCTATTGTTTCCTCATGCAAATGACGCAGTCTTTTGATAAAGAGCCGTCGTGCTTGCGGTGGAAATCACAAATGGATTTTGAGCCCATCAATTCGTTAGAAAGATGGAAAAGATGATGCATTGCTTTATTTTTATCAGAAATTATTTTCTCGGCAGCTTCTTTTATTTTTGCGGATTCTTCTTTATTAAATTTCAGTCCTGCCCCGCGCTTTGATTTAAGATATTGTGAAATTGCCGACTCGGTTATTCCTAAAATTTCGCTCGCTTCTTTCTGGGAAAGGTCGTAATCTTTTACGAAAGTTTTTGCAAGGTCTCTTCTTATTGCAGGTATCAAATACCAAACTTGAACTTCTTGAGGCATTACTTTTTTCATGTATTAACAGCGTTAAGTTAGTTTATAAGATTTTTTAAAAATGAATTTTAGAAATTTTGTTGTTAAAAGTATTCCAATTGCGACCGCAAAAATCCAAGCGACTTCATAAGGAACGACCGTGTCGAACGGCATACAATTTCTAAAAATGCAATTTATGTTTGAACTAGGGTCAGTAAATAATCTTCCTAAAATGAAAACTGCAAGCATCTGGGCATAGGCTATTTTTAGGATATGTTTGAAATCTAATCGATGCTTTAGCTTATTGATGATGTAGAATGCGAACGGCAAAGTGTAAACGTGCTGAAGACTTACGAATTTAGCAACTATAGGATGAGATGAAGAGAAAAAATAAGAAGTAATTCCCATTAAAGGTTTACCTGTAAAGAGTTGATAGAAAAAGTCGACGTTCCAAACTAAAAGAGGAAGAGTAAGAATTGCCATTTGTGAAATGATAAGACTTGAATCTTCTTTTATTGCTCCTATTCCAAATATTATCAAAGAAATATAGCATAGCCAAAGAATTTGATCAGGGTGATTTGAATAAATTGAGTATCCTATAGAAAAAATTCCTAGAATGATGAAATAGATTCCAACTATTTTTACTAAGTAATTACTTTCTTTTTTCATTAATTCGTTAAGAAAAGAATGTATAAAAAGGATTTGATTGGGAAGAATGAAGGATCAAAACACTTAAAAATGCGCAGTCTTAACTATTGTTAAGATGTCTGAGACTGTAATTGAAATAAACCGTGAGAACTACGACAAGTATAATGAAGAACGACTTGTTTACAAGTCGGAAGAAGGTTTGACTGAAGAACTGGTCAGAGAGATTTCTGAGAGCAAAAACGAACCTGAATGGATGACGCAAAAAAGACTTGAGGGATTCAAAGTTTTTAATGAAAAGGCTGTCCCTAGTTGGGGGCCGTCGCTGTCAGATTTAGATTTGACTAAAATTCATTATTTTATGCGTTCAGATGCGAAAAAGAATTCCAAGAAATGGGAAGAAGTTCCTGAAGACATAAAGAAAACTTTTGAAAGGTTGGGAATTCCCGAGGCAGAAAGAAAATCTCTGGCTGGCGCGGGTGCGCAATATGAATCAGAAATTGTTTATCATAATTTGAAAAAAGAATGGGAAGCGAAAGGAGTAATTTTTTTAGACATGGATGAAGCGGTGAAAGAATATCCGGATTTAGTTAAAAAACATTTTATGACATCGTGCGTTCCGATTGATTTGCATAAATTTTCTGCGCTGCACGCAGCAGTTTGGTCTGGCGGGACTTTTATTTATGTTCCTAAAGGAGTTAAAGTTGATATTCCGCTGCAAGCTTATTTTAGAATGAATGCGAAGAAGGGCGGACAGTTCGAGCATACGTTGATAATCGCAGATGAAGGCGCGCAAGTTCATTATATTGAAGGCTGCTCGGCGCCACTTTATTCAGAAAATTCTTTGCACGCCGGGTGTGTTGAAATTTACGTTATGAAAAATGCGCGAGTTAGATATTCTTCAATTGAAAATTGGAGTAAGAACACTTACAATCTTAATACTAAAAGAGCAGTTGTATATGAAAACGGAGTTATAGAATGGGTTAACGGAAATATGGGAAGCAAAATCACAATGCTTTACCCGTGTAGCGTTCTCGTCGGTAAAAACGCGCGGTCTGATTATATCGGAATTGCGTTTGCAAGCAAAGGGCAATATCAAGATACTGGTTGCAAAGTTTTGCATTGCGCGCCAAACACTCGTTCAACTGTAATAAGCAAAGGAATAAGTTTAGACGGCGGAGTTTCAAGTTATCGCGGACTAGTTGACATAAAGAAAGGCGCGGTCGGTTCAAAAACTTCTGTAAAATGTGACGGGCTAATGTTAGATAACAAAAGTAAAGCTCTGACTTTCCCAAGTATGAATGTTGCGGAAAACGACGTCGAAGTTGCGCACGAGGCAGCGGTCGGAAAAGTTGGCGAAGAACAATTATTTTATTTGATGTCAAGAGGATTAAGTGAAGATGAAGCGACTAAAATGATTGTTTCAGGTTTTATGGAGCCTGTTTTGAAGCAGCTGCCGATGGAATATGCAATAGAATTAAATAGATTAATTGAACTGGAGATTGAAAACTCGGTATGTTAAAATGGACACAATATATAAAGAGCATATCTTGGAATTGTATTCTGAGAAGCCGAACTATGGAGAACTGAATAATTTCACGCATCAAGTGAGCCATAAAAATCCTATTTGTAATGACGAGATAATTATTGATTTAATTGTTGAAGAAGGAAAAATAATTGATGCAAAGTATCATGGAATTTCATGTTTTGTAAGCACGATTGCGGCGTCGGCGATTTTGGAAAAAATAAAAGGAATGAAAATTGAAGAAGTTAAACTGCTCTCACAAAAAGACGTTGATGAAATTTTAGGAGTAAATATTATTTCTACGCGGATAGCTTGCGAGCTTTTGCCGCTTGAAGCGTTGAAGAAACTTTAAGATGTTAAAAATAAAAAATTTACGCGCACATATTGAAGATAACGGGAAGAAAGAAATACTGAAAGGATTGAATTTGGAACTGGAAAAAGGAAAAGTTTATGCAATCATGGGGCCGAATGGATCTGGAAAATCGACGCTGGCGAACGTTTTGATGGGAAGTCCAAAATATATTGTTGATGACGGAGAAATTCTTTATGAGGGAGAAAATGTTTTGGAAATGGCGGTTGACGCACGAGCAAAGAAAGGAATATTTTTGAGTTTCCAATATCCACAAGAAATTGAAGGAGTTACAATCTCGAGTTTTTTGAGATCTGCTTTGAATTCAGTTGGAAAGAAAATGTCGATACTGGAGTTTAACAAATTCTTGGAAGAAAAAATAAAAGAATTGAAAGTTGATGAAGAATTTGTCGGGCGATATTTGAATAAAGGTTTTTCCGGAGGAGAAAAGAAAAAATCTGAGATTTTGCAACTTTTGGTTTTGAATCCCTCTCTAGCGATCCTAGATGAAACTGACTCCGGACTTGATATTGACGCACTGAGAATTATTTCAGAGGGAATAAATAAATTCAAAAATGAAAATAAAACGATTTTAGTTATCACGCACTACAAAAGAATTTTAGAACAGATAAAGCCTGACAAAGTTTTCGTTATGAAAAACGGACAAATTGTCGAAGAAGGGGGAGAAGAAATAATTGATAAATTAGAAAAAGAAGGTTATGGAGAGTTATGAAATTCAAGGTAAAAATTATAGAAATCGGTAAAGTCGCCAAAGACATTTACAGAATAAAAACTGAAAAGCCTGCTAAGTATAATTTTGTGCCGGGACAACATTGCGTCATCGGTTTACCAGACGACAAAATAAAAAGATCATATAGTTTTTCGTCGGTTCCTTCGGATGATTTCTTGGAATTTTATGTTAGAGTTTATGCAGAAAGAAATGGCTTCAGTAGAAAAGTTGTTGACTTGAAAGTCGGCGACGAACTTGTAATAAGCGAAGCAATAGGAAGAAGACTGGAATATAATGGCGAAGGAGTTTTCATTGCCGGAGGAGTCGGAGTCACACCATTTATTTCGGTTTTGAAAGAGTTGGATTTGAAGGGGGAAATTGGAAAAAATGTTTTATGGATAAGCAACAAAACTAGCGAAGACATTTTTTATGAAAAAGAATTGAAAAAGATCTTAGGTGAAAATGTGAAATTCATTTTGACCAGAGAAAAAATTGATGACTATGAGTCTGGAAGAATTGATCAAGAATTTTTAGAAAAAAATGTTAAAGATTTAGATAAGATGTTTTATGTTTGCAGTTCAGACAGTTTCACCAATTGCATAAAAGAAAACTTGAAGGCGCTTGGTGTGAGTGAAGAAAATATTAGAGGGAGTGTATAAAAGTTTTTATAATCTGAATTCTGATACTAACAATGGACAACAAAAAGATCGGGATGACACTGGTTGTGATTAGTTTGATATTTGCGGCGTTCATTTTGTACTTTAATTATCAGCTTAACAGGGAGTCGATTCAGCTTCGATGCACGCCCAACGAAAGGTGCGAGAAAATTGACCAGAATATTTCTTTGACAAACATCGGCTTCGGGTTTTTTGGATTCATGCTTGGCCTAGGTGTTTACATTCTATTTTTTAACAAAACTGATGAAGCGATTTTGAGAAGACTTGAAGATGAAAAAGAAAGCAAAATTAAAGAAGAAAAATTCGACATTGTTTTGAAGGCGCTCGATCCTTATGAAAAAGAAGTTATGAAGGCTGTTAAAGAACAAGATGGAATTACGCAAAACACTTTGAGACTTAGAGTTAACATGTCTAAAGCGAAATTAAGTTATGTTCTGACAGAGCTAGAAAAAAGAAATTTGATAAAAAGAGTGGAGAAAGGAAAAACTTTGCAAATTTGGCTAAAGATTTAACTCCATGAACATTAATTTACGGAAATCTTTGCTCTTTAGGGCGTTTTGACCCAATCGTTCACGAGAAAAAATACTTAAAAACCCTTTATTTGTTAATATTTAATGGAAAGAATGAGTAGTGAAAGGAGGTAAAAAAATGGAAGAGAAAACAGAAACAATCACAATCAAGAAAGACACGATGTGGAAAGTTGCGACTGCAGTTTTAGGAGTTGCTTTAATTGTCGTTTTATTCATGATGTTTGGAGGAAATGGCAATGGCAATTCAGTTAAAAATCCT
>CAZFDH010000020.1:0-15562 GCA_964518155.1 Candidatus Woesearchaeota archaeon | reverse complement strand
GCAATATCTTCATTTTTTATCAACAAACATTCAACATCGTCTTTGTAGGTTTGAATTAAAACATAATCTCTCGAAATAGTAATCGCAGACGGAGTAATCCCTTTGAGAATCTTGACTTCTGTAAATTTCATCCCTTTTAGTTTCTTAGAATATTCTTTGTTAATTTCAGAAAAAAGGCATTTGCATTTTATTTTCTTTTTTTCTCTTTCTTTATGCCACTTTTCCCATATAAAATTAAACTTTTCATCCTTTGAAGTTGTAATTCCCATCGCATAAATTTCTTTATCTGAATTTTCTAAGAGCTCAAAAATTGCCGTTTGAATTCCTTTCAATCCTTTGAATAAAGTAGTTTCATTAGATTTCTTATCAAATTCATACGACTTAATCAGCGAGGGAAGAATTTGCTTAATTTCTGTTTCTTTATTTTTGATTTCTTTTTCTTTTTCCGTCAACAAATCTAAAATTCTGTTTGGATGAGAAGCACTAAAATATTTTGTTTTATCCTTAACAATATAACTGACCAGTCCTTTTTTAATTAATTTGTCTAAAATCTGGTAAACTTTCCCCGCCGAAATTTGGGCTTCTTCAATTATCTTTCCGGTCGTAGTTTCTCCTACTTTCAAGAGAGTTAGATAAACTTTGCTTTCTCCTTTTGTAAGCCCAATTTCTTCTAAAATATATTCTTTCATATATATTCATAAATTAGCATTATAAAAATCTTTCTAATCTTACCCCACAAGGGAGGAGATAATGTTTATGATTAGAGTGTTTAATAGAAATAGGGAGTAATCAAAAAATGAAATATAAATTCAACATTGGAGAGTATGTATATATGAAAAGACTCGATAGAAGTTCTCCTAGAGGAACGATTCTAAAGCGAACAGTAGGTTTAAGATTTGGAATTATCCCTGTTAAAGCCTACATTCTTAGAGAAGAAGATGTATGGGTGAAGAAAGGAGAAGAAGAAATAACCTTTCTTGGGATTGGAAAATGGAGAGAAAGTGAGTTAGAAAATTTAGTTGAAAAAGGAGAAAGAGAAAGAGCAGAATATTCTCTTAAATGTCATTGGGGAACTTAATATGGATCTTTTAAAATCATTTAGAAAACAAAAGAACGAACAAGAACGCGCCCCTGAAGATTTTGTTGCTTGGATTTGTCAGAGATCTCCAGAACAAGCAAGAGAGAAATTAGCAGAACTGGAAACATATAAGGGCATAGGATTTGATGTTCAAGAAAAATACACCGCCCTAGAAAAAGCATTGAAGTCTCTTGGAGAAAGAGTTTTGCTTGGAAGACTAACAGAGATTGGTTATGATATGGAGCTTCCTCCAATTAGTCCTTATGAAAATTCTCATCCTCATGGCGATATTACTCGTTATGTAGCATTCCCATTACCAGAAAAATCTACTAAAGAAAAGAGATTATATTTAGGTCAGAACGCTTACATTAGTGAGGACCTTCCTTTCTTTGCGTACTTGACTGAATGGATTCTTTTTAGCGCTGAAGAAATGCCCTTAAGAAAAAATGAAAGAAGTCTCGACAATGATTTCAGATCTACGTATGAAGTATTACAAGAATATCGAAGACACCTCTCTCAACAAGAAGATAATACCCCATAATTATTCATTTAAAATTAATTCTATTCGAGAATATATCTCAAATTTTGAATTATTGTTTAATACACAAATAATTAAAAAGGTCAAGTATAACCACTATTTATGTCAAAGTTGCTCCCACATATCCAAACAACTTCTCGCGAAGTTGAAGATAAAATTATTGACGAATTTATTTTTAGATATGCCGAAAGATTTTCTCATGTGAATAGGACTCATTATGAAAGGTTTGTTCGGGGCGTCGTGGGTAATATGTTTTCTGAAGAGGATATTAAATTATGGATGGAAAATTCGTTACCTCATTTAACTACCGAAAGGCTAGAACAAATCAGTCAAGATCCTTATTTTATGTTAAGAGAAAGTCATCCTGAAGAATTCTTTGGATATACTCCTTTAGCAAAATGGACTCAATCAGAGTCAGGAGAAAAAGAAAGAAGAGATGATTTGGTGAGGATCTTTGGAGAGGAAACAGGAATGATTATTTATGAAAACTTGCTTCCGTCCAACATATTAGAGGCAATTGATTTGTTTTAATTATATCTTCCCACACTTACATCTAACAGTTTCCCCTCTCGAAGTTTGTTTGTATGTAAATGTGCAATTCCATCCAAGCTCGCTGAATGAATTCAAATGATTGTCTTCTCCATAACCGCAAACAATTGCTTTCCTGTCCGACGAAGAAAGATAATCCAAATACTGCGGAAATTCTTCCGTTGAATTTTGCTCTGAAACAAAAGAGTTTTCCAAAACTTTAATTCTGTTCTCATGATTTTTTATTGAGTTTCCTTGCGATGTTAAGGTCGCCAGCATATTATTTATTGTAACACTAATTGTTTTCTTCCACGTTTCTAAAACTCCAACACGCGCTTCAACCTCTCCAATTTGTTCATTCTGATAAGTAACTAATCCATAACCATATTGATCATCTCTTCCGCTCGCTCCCAGATCTTTCGCATTTTCTTTTAATTTTTGTCTAACCAAAACATTGTTCATTCCTTCTGTCCAATAAGATGCTGCAACAACTCCGGCGTGCGGTGCTGAAAACGAAGTTCCGCTCACTAAATAGTCATTAACTCCGTCGGTAATTACGATATTCTCTCCCGGAGCAACTAGTTCCAAACTCGAACCATACGAAGAAAAACTCGACCGGACAAATTTCTCATTCACTGCCCCCACACTTACAACAGATTCATAAGAAGCCGGATAAAATAAATTCGCGTTCCCGCCGTTTCCAGAAGCAGCAATAAACAAAATCCCGTTTTCATAAGCCAAATCAAAAACCTCATGAACAATTTCAGAATTATCTTCACCACCAAAACTCATGAGCACAATGTCAATTTCATTTTCTTCCGCCCAATTAATTGCTTCAACAACATCAGAAACATAACCTTCACCATTTTGATTCAACACTTTCACTGCATAAATCTGCGCGTCTAGCGGAAATCCCGACGGGTTTTTCAAAAGCTGCGACACCATTGTTCCATGACCGTTGTCATCAGTTGGATCATTATCCTCATTTACAAAATCATATCCTTTAGAAATATTCAATAAATTAAAATTAGCGCCAGTATCAAAAACCGCGATCTTTACTCCTTCACCATACCCCGCCGCAAAGTCAGTTATTCCTATCTTTTGATAATTCCAGCTTAAATCATTTAGAAATGCTTTGACTTTGTAATCCGGTTCAACTACTCCTAATTTTTGTAACACTCCTAGTTCTTCCGTCGTTACATTTTCCAAAACAACAAGTTCCTTTTCACTAGCTCCAATTCTAGCAGACGCCCTTTGCCGCCCAATAGACGGATTAAGTTCATCAACAATTTTCTCTTTTATAGTTCCGTTTAACTGATCAATTTTATCAGTCTGAATAATATATCTCTGCGCCGACACCAAACTCATCAGAACCAAAAAAACAATTACTCCAATCACAACCCTTTTCATTTCCTTACTCAATAACGAGGATTTAAATTAATTTTGGTGATAGAAACAAAACTCAGTTCTCGTAAATATGTTTGCGATGTCCGACTTTTAAGATAGTAATCATTTCACCTTCAATAGAAAAAATAACTCTGTAATCTCCCACCCTTAATCTAAAATCTTTGCTCCCTTTCAATCTTTTTATATCTCTAGAAAAAGGATTTTCAGCCATTTCCTCGACTTTCTTGAAGATTCTTCTTGATATAGACGGTTCAAGTTTATTTAAAGAATCATATGCCTTTTCATCCCAAATAATCTTAAAGGGCATTATAATCCAAGCCGGTTTTTAGCTTCTTCGTGAGTTATAAATTTTCCAGAATTCACTCTCTTTCTAGCTTCTTCAATTTCTATTTTTGTTTTCTCATTTAATTCTAGCTCGTCTTCTATCATTCTTTCTATAACATCATTATATGTTTCTCTTTCCATCATCTTCATTTTATCCAAAATGCTTTTTACATTTTCAGATATTTGTATTGTTGTTGCCATATTATCCTATAGTGTTCTATAGAGAACTATAATATTTAAACTTTTTGATAAAAATAAAAAAAATCCCTTCGCCCAGAGTCGAACTGGGGATCTCCCGGGTACTGCTCGTAACCGGCCGGCTTATCAGGTTTCACAGTTATCCCGAAGGAATCTCCACCCTAGACATTATCTACAGCCAGGCGCTTTAACCACTAAGCTACGAAGGGATTAACTTAATACAGAAGACTGCTCATCTGTACCTAAGCATAATATTGATGAATTATCGTTTTATAAACTCTTTGATTAGATCTCTTCTTCTTTGTTCGCCTTTTGTTCAGCTACGAAGAATGCTCTGTTAGACTGTGATTCTTTTATCTTTCCGTCAATTTCATAAATCGCTGTTGTTGTTGGCAATGCAAATTTACCTAAAACTCCGACGTTCTTTGAATAAATAACATAACTCAAAATTCTTGTTTCTCCTCTTTCAAGTCTGTCAAAGTTCCATTCAATTCTTCTCATTTTTTCATTAACTCTTGTTGGTCTTTCAGAACCAAACTTTTCATATAATGAAACTAGTGGAGGCAATCTATCAACAATTGCAACTTTCTCTACAAAATCTCTAGCGTTTACAATTATGCTGACCTTCAAAGCAAATTCTCCTCCTTTAGCCCTTACAAATGAAACCTTTTTCTTCATTGTTACATGACTTGAAGAATATTTTCTTGCCAAAGCAACAATTACTACAATAAAGAAAATAAGTAAGAATGGGAAAAGCCAATTTGTTCTAACGGTTACGTCAAGACTTTCACCAGGATTCAAATTTTCGTTCCAAGTGTAATAAACTTTTAGTCCTTCTCTTTGAACATTTGTCGGTTCAGGACTGAAAGAAGTAAACAATCTTGTAATTATATTCTTGTCCAATCTTGTATCCGCAACAGTAACTGTGTTACCATCATTCTTTTTTGAAATAACCTTAGTTGAAACAAATAACCCATATTCCTTGCTTGTCGTCGTCAAAATATCTTGCTCAACAAAATTCATAACTCCTTCAACATCTGCAGTTTGATCTTCAACTGTGATCTGTGCATTCAAAGGATAAGTTCCCGCCAAGAGCTTGTCAACTTCTTCTTGATCTAACTTAACGTTGAATTCTTTTCTTTCTTTAGGCATTAAAGAAAAATCTTTTTCAAACTTAAAGAAAGATGAAGAAAACTTCCCATTTATTTCTTCAAAGTTGAAATCTTTTTTATTCTTTACATAAATATTGGCAGAACTTGCTTCAGGGCTGATGTCTGCAGAGCCGATTTCAAAAGCTTCACCTAGGCTAATAACTTCGAACTTTATTTTCTCGCTTTGACTTTTTTCCATGCCGTCCTGGAAATAAATATCCATAGTATAGAAACCTCTATAACTTAGGTCACTTCTCGGATAAATCTTGAATTCTATATCTTTAGTTTCACCTTGACTTATTTTTATTGTCTCAGGACTATTTGTAAATCCAAGCAGATTGTAAACTTTAAACTCTCCAGTTGGACCATTGTTCTTTATTTCAAGATTAAAAGTTGCAGGCTGTCCAACGTCAGCAATCATAACTTCATATTCGCTGTCTTTTTGAATCTCGAGATCAATCGAAAGAATCGTCGGCAAAATTAAAATTAGTGCAAAAACCGTCAACATTGAGAACACAACTTTTTTCATGCTAAAAATAAAAGAGATTTGTATTTAAACGTTTCGAAAGAAAATTTTCTCCCCTAAATTGTACAGATAAACACACAAATCCTTATAAATTACCATTTAATGAATTTTTCATGACAAAAAAAATAGAAGATGCTACACAATCTGAAACACCTCAATTAAATGAAAAATTCAACGGAAGGGGAGCTTTCGGATATATTGGACATTTAGCTGTTGAAGGAGCAGTATTGGCTGGACTCAACCTACTAGGTGATTTGACTGGTGTTAGAGAGGGTGTGGATTTCTCGTTAGTATCGGGTTATATGTTAGGTAGAACGATGTTTGATGGAATTGGAGCGTGTTTTGACAAAGGAAGAATGTATGACTACTGTTTTGGTCCTAAAAAATCAGAATAAAATTAACCTTATTTCTTTCCTTCTAAATCAAGATAGGCTTTTGACTGACTCAAGAATTCGTCGCAGTCTCCCATTAATTTGTCTTGAAATTCTTCTATTCTTCCGGGAATAACCCACTTTTCATAAATTGCTCTTATGAATTTATTGAACGGACTCGTTTCAAACTTTCCATTGTAGTCCCTTACTAAAACTCCTTTAACTTTCATTTCAACACTTCCTTCATTTGTCTTGATCTTGTTTCCGCCTTGCATTACTTCAACTTTTTTTAGCCCTACGATTAACATTTCAATTTTAACATCAAACCGGAAATAATCTGTAACTTTTCTCACCCCAGTCCATTTGACTTCAACATTTTTTGCGTCGCCGGAAATCTTCTCAGCGTATTTGTCTTCGGTGATTAAAAATCCGTCTTCTTCAGAAAGCCAGTCATAGCAGAACTTATAGAAATTCTGAAAAGAAAAAACTCCTCCATATTTGATCTTACTTGAAAATACTGTGTCTTTTTCTGGCATAATACACTCCGCTCTTTTATCAAACACTCAATTTAGATTTAAATAGTTTTTCTATTTTGCTGCAACAATAATTTTCTTTGAGTAGTTTTCTAAAGCTGCTCTTGTTAAACCTAAAAACAAAGGATGAGGCATTAACGGTCGTGATTTCAATTCCGGATGAGCTTGAGTTGCAACAAAAAAGTCTTTGTCTGAAAGCTCTAAAAATTCCATAAGTTCTCCGTCGGGAGATTTGCCTGAAAATTTCAAACCTTTTTCTTCAATTAGTTTGACATAATCTTTGTTTACCTCATATCTGTGTCGATGTCTTTCATTAACGTGTTTTTCACAATACAGTTCTTTAACGACTGTCCCTTCTGCTAAAATTGCCGGATAAGATCCAAGCCTCATCGTTGCGCCTTTTGTCGTGACGTCTTTTTGGCTGTCCATTATATGAATTACTGGGTTCGTTGTATTTGGATTCATCTCCGTCGAGTTTGCATCCGCAAGACCGCAAACATTTCGTGCAAATTCTACAACTGCCAGTTGCATTCCCAAACATAATCCTAAAAATGGAATGTTGTTTTCGCGAGCATATTTTATACATTCAATTTTTCCTTCCACTCCTCTTGAGCCGAATCCTCCTGGAACAATTATTCCGTTAACTCCCTTAAGAGCACTTTCAACACTCATTCTCCCTCTTTCAATTTCGGTAGTTTCAATCCATTTAAGTTTAATCTTGCATCCAAGTTCTCCTGAACAATGAGCTAATGATTCTTTTATTGAAACATATGAATCTTTCAGATCAACATATTTTCCTGTCATTGCAATTACAATTTCTTTATCCGCATCATTGATGTTGGCAACCATTTTTCTCCATTCGATCAGATCATTTTGTCGAGGGAAAAGCTTCATTGAAGAAAGAATCTTCTCAGCCACCATTTGCTGCTCTAATACAAGGGGAATTTCATGAATATTGGATACATCTGGCCCCGAAATAATATAATCTCTTTTCACACCGCAGAAATTCGAAATCTTTTCTTTTATTTTTTCATCAAGCGGCCGGGCTGCTCTGCAAAAAATCATGTTTGGAAAAATTCCTATTTCTCTCAATTCTCTGACGGATTGCTGAACCGGCTTTGTTTTTTGCTCTCCCACAACTCCAAGTTCAGGAACGAGCGCGCAGTGTACGAAGAAAACATCTTCATTAATTGAAAGTTCTCTTACTGACTCCAAAAATAACTGATTTTCAATATCTCCAACCGTGCCGCCAATTTCAATTAAAACAATTTCTGCATCGCTGTCTTTTGCAACTTCTTTGTATTTTTCTTGCAGTGCACTAGTAATGTGCGGAATAGGTTGAACTGTTTTTCCAAGATAATCTCCTCTCCTTTCTTTTTCAATAACTTCTTTGAAAATTTTTCCGGTTGTAATGCTTGATTTGTGCGTCAAAGTCAAATTCAAAAATCTTTCATAATTTCCTAAATCCATATCTACTTCAGAGCCGTCGTCCAAAACAAAAACTTCCCCGTGCTCGATAGGATTCATTGTCCCAGCGTCGACATTTAAGTACGGATCAATTTTTATTGGAATTACTTTGTAACCCTTTGTTTGCAATAATTTTCCGATCGAAGAAGTAAAAAGTCCTTTTCCAAGGCCTGAAATCACCCCACCTGTTACTATAATATATCTCACCTTCTTTTCCATCCGGACATAAAAAGCCAAACCCTTAAAAAAGATTTCTACAATTCAAAAGGAATTACAAAAATTTCACTCAATTACTTCCAAATGACAGAATTTTTATTGTTTCACCTTACCATAATAATCTTTAAATAATTCCTTCTTGAGAGAATTTTATGAGTGATAAGCCTGTAGTTCTAATGCCTGAAGATATACAAAGAATAATGGGAAAAGACGCCCAAAGAAATAATATTTTAGCTGCGCGAATGGTTGCAGAAATGGTAAAGACTACTCTTGGGCCAAAAGGTATGGACAAAATGCTTGTTTCGCCTACCGGAGACATTATTGTCACAAACGACGGAGTTACAATTCTTACTGAAATGCAAATCGAGCACCCTGCCGCAAAAATGATGGTCGAAATTGCAAAAACGCAGGAATCAGAAGTTGGCGACGGAACAACAACTGCGGTAATGATTGCGGGAAAACTTTTAGAAAACGCAGAAAAACTTTTAGATAAAAAAATACATCCAACAACAATTACAAAAGGGTATCACCTTTCCGCGGAGAAATGTCAGGAAATATTAAAAGAAGTTTCATTAAGGATTACTCCTGAAAATGAAGACGTTCTCAAACAAATTGCAATGACTGCGATGACTGGAAAGGGCGCAGAAGGATCAAAAGAAAAATTCGCTGAGATAATTGTGCATGCCGTAAAACAAGTTCAAGTCAACGGCAAAATCGATTTGCACGACATCAAAATCGAGAAATCAAAAGGAAACGGAATGGATGACACAGAATTAATTTCTGGAATTGTTATAGACAAAGAAAAAGTCTCTTCCGACATGCCTTTAGCAGTAAGGAACGCAAAAATTGCATTAATCGACTTCCCTCTCGAATTAAAAAACCCTGAAATCGACACAAAAATCTCAATTTCAACACCTGAACAATTACAGAATTTCCTCGTGCGTGAAGAAAAAGCAATAAAAGAAATGATTGAAAAAGTAAAATCTTCCGAAGCCAATGTGATATTCTGTCAAAAGGGAATTGACGATTTTGCTCAATATCTATTAGCAAAACAAAAAATTTATGCGTGTCGACGCGTCGCAAAATCAGATATGGAAAAAATTGCAAAAGCGACTGGCGGAAAAATTGTGAGCAACTTAAATGAGCTTTCTCATTCTGACTTAGGAAAAGCAGAAGTAGTCGAAGAAGTAAAACATGGTGAAGATTCGTTTACTTACATTCGAGGTTGCCAAAATCCCAAAGCACTAACAATTTTAATCCACGGCGGAACCGAACATGTTATCGACGAAATTGAACGTGCATTTATGGATGGTTTAGGCGATGTAGCATCTTCATTAAAAACTGGTTTAGTTGTAACGGGCGGAGGAGCAATTGAAATGGAACTTGCAAGAAAACTTAGAGAATTTGGTCAGACTTTATCTGGAAGAGAGCAATTGGCCGTCGAAGAATTTGCTTCTGCATTAGAATTTATCCCAACCACTTTAGCGGAAAATGCCGGCCTTGACCCAATCGATGTTTTAACAGAATTAAAATCACGCCATGATGCCGGAGAAAAAAACGCCGGGCTTAATTTATTCACAAACAGAATTGAAAATGTTTTGGAAGCAAGAATAATTGAACCATTCAAAATAAAAAGCCAGGCGATCGCTTCAGCTTCGGAAGTCGCAACAATGATTTTAAGAATAGACGACGTCATTGCTTCGCGTGATGCAAAAGGACCAAAAATGAATTCCGCCGGCTCTCGTTATGGAATGAGTGAGGATTTCTAATGGCAACCGCTCAAATGGAAGATATTGTAATGGTTTATTCTATGATTGATAGAAATCTTATGCCTAAACCAATAGCGAAATTCTTAGATATAATCGCCCCAACAGAAGAACAAATCTTAAGAGAAACTGCAAATAATGTCTTAAAGGCAAATCATTGGATTAATGCTTACGAAAATGCTTCTGGATGGAGAAAATCTCTTTTTCAAACTTTCTTTTTGGACGGAGAGTTCAGAGAGTATCATCACGGGATTCAAAAGTTAGAAGAAGCCCTTGAAGGAAATAATTCCAAAACTGCAGCACACTATTTGTTTCACTTAAGTTCTAGAGGTGTCAAACTTTCTCCTCATCTAAAGTCTCATCCACAATATTTATCCAAACAAGAAACTGAAAGACAAAATTATCTTATCGGTCTGCCTCATACTGATTAAAATTAACCAAAAAATCTGATAAATCCCCAAATAACCATAAACACCAGCAAACCCATTGCAATAATCTTTACAATTTCTAAAAGAATATCTCCTGATGATTTTTTCATTCTAAATCTTTTACCCTCTTTTCTAATAATATCAATCTATCTTGAATTTTAAATCTTTCCTCAAATCTCTCCTCAATTTTATCATTAATGTTATTTTCTAGTTCAGAAAATTTTGTGAAAAATGCTATCGTCAAGATTAATATCAATAGAGCCAGGATAAAAATAGATACATAAAATATTTTATATTCAGATTGAATAAAAGTTGTAATTAAATAAAGCCCTAATCCAAGAAGAAGACTTAGTATTAGACTAACAAAATCATTTAAGTCCATTAATTCAAAAGGAAAAATAAATTTATATATTCTCACTTCAAACCCATTTCATGTACTTCCATTTAATCATGACTGAACGATGCAATATGAAATGTAAATATTGCTACGAAAAATCTATGAATGAATTCGACAACGAACTCGAAGATAAATTTACTTTTGATTTCTCCGCGCCCGCAGATTTGCAAATTGATTTAGATAAAATAAAAAGTTTTGTAGAAAAATCGCCTGATCCAGTCTTAATTTTTTATGGCGGAGAACCCCTAATGAAATACGCAAAGATAAAAGAGATAATCGACAAAATAAATTGCAGATTTATGATTCAAACAAACGGACTTTTGCTAAACATTCTTGAGCAGCCATACTTAAACAAAATAGAAAAAATGCTAGTTTCAATCGACGGTGATAAAGAAAGAACAGACTTCAACAGAGGCGACGGAACTTTTGATCGAATTATAAAAAATATAAAATTGATTCGTTCAAAGGGCTACAAGGGAGAAATTGTCGCGCGTATGACTTTAAGTTTTCCAGACATTTACAAGCAGGCAAAACATTTAGTCTCTTTAATAAAAGAAGGAATTTTCGATTCAATTCATTGGCAGCTTGACGTCGGATTTTACAAAAACGATTACGACAAAGAAAAATTTGAAGAATTCGTTCATGAATACAATAATCAAATAACTAAACTATTAGATCTTTGGGTTGAAGAAATATCAAATGGTAACTTAATAAAAATCTACCCGTTTTTAGGAATATTTGAATCAATTCACAAAAAAGAAAAAACACTTTTAAGATGCGGAGCTGGTTACGAAAACTACACAATTACCACGCACGGAAAAATTACTGCTTGTCCTATTGCAAACGGAATTGAAGATTTCTATTGCGGTGATATTAATTCAAATCCTACTCAGCTAAAGAAAATCTTCGTCGGTGAGCCTTGCGCCTCTTGCAGTTATTTAGATCTTTGCGGGGGCCGATGTCTTTACGAAAACAAAGCCGCGCTTTGGCCAAAGGAGGGAAAAAAACAAATTTGTCAAACAATTATTCATTTAATAGAATCAATAAAACAAAAAACACCAGAAATTGAAACTTTAATTAACCAAGGAAATGTAGAAGAATCACAGTTTAGCTTTGAAAAATATTTCGGCCCAGAGATTATTCCTTAATGATAAGTTTAAATAATTATTTCTTTAACTATATTTATGAAAAAGAGGTTAAGCAAATATCTCCCTGAGTTTGTTTACGGCGGAATCGATGGAACTGTCACGACTTTTGCTGTTGTTGCCGGAGCAATCGGAGCTTCATTATCCAGCGCGGTAATTTTAATATTAGGTTTCGCAAATCTCTTCGCCGACGGATTTTCAATGGCCGTTTCAAATTATCTTTCAAATAAATCAGATCATGAATTAAACTCAAAAAAGAAATTCAGTAAAAAGCCTTTAACTTCAGCAATATTTACCTTCTTTTCATTCATAATAGTCGGCTTCATCCCGCTTTTATTTTTTGTTCTGGCATTATTTTACCCTTCACTTAGTCCAAACGCTTTCATTTACTCAACGATTTTAACCGCAGTTGCATTCTTCTTAATCGGCGCGGTAAAAGGAATTGTTGTAAAGAAACGATGCTGTTTTGCAGCTCTTGAAACCTTAATCATTGGAAGCGTAGCTGCGTCATTAGCATTCATTGTCGGTTATTTGTTAAAAGGATTGGCTTAATTTGAATATATATCTTTAAATATTATTAATAGAAGAAAATTCTATGTTGCCTCGACCAAATTTTGGAGATTACAATCATTTTTTCACAGTTATGAATCGTGAAATAGATTCTATGCCAGGAGTTTGTTTTTATTCATATGGATCAAAACCCGGTGATGATAATTTTACTCCCGATGGAAGCGATATAGATGGAGGAATAATCCTTGACGGTCCAATAGTTACTGATAAAAGAAAAGTATTGCATTTAGCAAAAACGTTTTCTCATTCTATTAGAAGGCCAATCTACTTAGATATAAATTTATTAGACTCTGAAAGCTCTCGCGACGGAAGATTTCTTAGTTATACTAAAGACTTCACAGATTGGATAAAAGAACAAGAACTTGTTCACGCAGGAGATCCAGGATTATTAAGGACGTTAAACGGGGTTCAGTTTAAATCCGGACCGCTTTATACCACTGCGATGAATTTCAGAAAAGTCAGAAATGCAGTTTTAGAATCGGTTTATCTTATGCAAAACGATTATGAAGAATTTGAATTTAATTTTCAGGATGCTTTGGATAAAACCGCCAAGGCTCCAAAAAAATTATTGATGCTTCAAAGCATAGATCTCCAACCCTCTCGAAAAACTTCACTTGAAATGATTAAATGTTTAATTCCTTCGGCTGAGCTGGGATATTTTGATTACATAAATCATCTTCTTGATCGTCGAACTGAAATGGATCAATTACTCAGGAATCCAACTAGCGCTTTAGAAGTCCTTATCGACACTCTTACTCAATTTGAAATGCTCGTTAGAGACTATATAAAAGAATTTCCAAAGAGTAATCAGTTAGAATATCGGTCTAGTTAGTATAATTTTTCTTGCGGTGTGTAAGAAACTTCTTCTGGTTCTGCTTTCCATTGGTCTGCAGTTCCAACTAAATTGAAATATTCTCTTCGGTCTTCATCGGAATCTTCTCCAATAAATCCGCCTAATTCCCAAAATCTTCGTTCTAAATTGTTTGTCATGCGAAATCTCAATTAAGATTCAGTTTATAAACCTTACCACTTAGTCAAAGCTTCTTCAACTCTCGTAGACCAATTCTCTAAAATGCCTTTGATTTTTTCTCTAATCAAACTCTTATTCTTAATTGAATAAAAATATTTGTATCCTCCTCCGGAAAGATTTTTTTGGCTTCTAGATATCAAACTTTTCTCGTTCAGTTTTTTCAAAGATCTTTGTACACTCGACAGATCTAATTTTGAACTTTCTGCAATTCTAAGACTGCTTAATTCTTTGTCAGATTTTATTAGGATTTTAACTATCTTAAATTCCGACTTGCTCAGGCCTAAGCTGCACTTAATTACTTCATCAAGATCAAATTTCTTGCACGCAAAATCTATCATCTCAAAATTGAATTAATTCTTTGTTTAAGACTTTCTTCGTTTTGAAGTCCGACAATCCTTCCGATTTCTTTTCCGTTTTTTATAACAACTAAACACGGAATTCCTGTTATGTCAAACTCTGAAGCATACATTCTATTTCTTTCAACGTTTACCTTTGCAAATTTTAATTTGCCCTTGTACTCTTCACTGACTTCTTCGAATATCGGTGCCATCATTACACACGGCATACACCATGAAGCCCAAAAATCAACAATAACTGGTTTGTCTGATTTCAATACTTTCTGTTCAAAATCCGAATCGTTTATTTCTTCTATCATTTTTACCTCCAGTACTGCAACTAATTTGCAGTATTATTTAAATCTTTTTGAGTACTGATTAATTCCTGAGAATTTTGCAGTTCTAAGCTAATACTCTTCTTTCAAGCCATTCAACTCTTGAACCATCAAACTGATACTCTGGATTAAATTCATAGAATGAAAGAACTCTTAATGGTGCAATTGAATCTCTACCCTCTAGTCTTCTTACAACGGGGACTAGTTCAGAAACAATTCGGGGAACATCTGAATCATTTGATAGTATTGTTGTCTCTATTCCTCCTAGTGCAAGAATATATCCAGAGACAACTAAATCCTCGTCGGCGTGAGGACATGGTGATGAACTAAATTCTTCTCTTGGACGAGACTTTCTTTTTAACTTCATTCTTTCCGATTTTCCCACCGCTTCTCTAAATAACAACTCATATTGTGGACCATTGTTTTCTACTGCAATTCTTTTGCCCAATTTTCTAGATAAGTGACTTAATCTGCAAGAAAATTCTTCTAACGCTTCCTTAGACAATTCATCTTCAGACTGGTTATAGTTTCTATGATAAGTTTTACTGCTTTTAAATCGTTGATTCAGAGTTCTTAGTTTATTGCTTATCATATCTGCAAAAATACGTGTTTCTTCATAGACCTCTGTAGACGTGAAAACATTTTGTTCACAAAGAAAACTGAAAGTTATTCTCATTATATCTGATGAGTTTCTAAGATCAGAATAATCTAGTTCTCTAAACCTTTCTGCAGGGTAAATCTTTCCAGAATATGTATCCTTGGTTGGAAGCATTACTCCTGAATCAACCAGTATTCTTCTTCCTTTTTCCATTTCAGAAATATACTTCAACGTTTCTTGCCAATTCATAAACACAATTCATTTCATAATTTTTTAAAGATTTATGTGTTAGAAAAATGTGCGAGCCGATGCTATGCGCGAGCCGGGATTCGAACCCGGGTCACAACCTGTTTGCAAATCTCCGTCCTAAAAGGGAGGGGAGACTGTACGGGGAACCGTAGGTGCCCCACATTGGCAAGGTCGCATTCTGCCACTGAACTACTCACGCATAAATGAATTATAAAATTATAATTTATAAGTTTGTTGGAATTTTTTATTGATTGAAATAATCCCTTATTTCTTGAGGCCATAACTCAACTGCCCTAGGACTACAGATTTTTAAGACTTCATGAGGGTAAGCCCATCTACCATCTTCCAAGTCGCTTCCAATAGTTAGTTTAT
>CAZFDH010000019.1:0-15575 GCA_964518155.1 Candidatus Woesearchaeota archaeon | reverse complement strand
AACTCATCACCACAAACTCCACCTAAATAACTAATCATTTCCCCAAAGCAAAATCACATTAACTCCGACGACGATTACCTCACCTCAAAACCTCCACTCTAATTAATATCATAAAACAAAATCATTTACTCTTCACTCGGTTTTTTAAGAATTAATCCTATTAATCCTTTGAATGAAGACTCTTTCTCAAATTCTCTTTGAACTTCTGTCCTTCTTTCTCTTAGTTTTCTGCTATGATAACTTTCATAACCTTCATTTCTTACATCAAGATCTTCGTATTCTTGTATTTCTTCAATTTGTCCATAGACTATATCGAAAAATCTCCCATCAACAATCATTGAAGGCCTTGTTCCCCGATAAACTTCCTTCACAGCACCCATTTCTTGCGGACTTAATTTATTTCTTTCTCCAATTAATTCTAAGACATATTTTTTTAACTCTAGCAAATCCTCTTCTCTTCCATTTTCTTCTGCGCAAGAGTACAACTGATTAAATTTCTTTAACGCTTCACTGTCCAACCACGGTGCTGCATTTGTTATTAGTTTTGACATCTTTTTCTCACAATTAAATTATTTTTAAATTTTTCTTTCTCTTTTTCCAAAGCGCGCCTTGTCTGCTTTTCGCATCATTTGATAACTTTACCCATTCACCTTCTCTGGCGTCTTGTAATCTATGAATCACTTTTCCATAAAATTCTATCGCTTCATTTCTTAATCTGCCCGCCTCATTTCCTTCACTCACTTTGGCAAGTCTTTCTGCCGCTTGGGCTAAATGAAAATGTATTCTCGCTTCACCGTTTCCTCCTCCGTTCATCATTCTCACCGCCCCGCTCATCGCATCATATTCCCTTTTCATCCATCTTCTTCCGTCAACATTAACTTCTGTTGACAATATTTGATTAACAACACTTTTTGCAAGATTGTATTCTTTAAACGCATCTTCTCTCTTCGCCGCTTCTTCATAAATCTGAGCGGCTTTCATTCTTTCATTATATGCTCTTTCTCCAACAACCAAAAGTTCAACCACTTCGCTGGCCATATACAATAATCTTTCAGTCATACTAGCCGCGTCGGAAAACCTCCGGGCGGAATAAAGAAGATTAATTTTTTCCATTTTTCTTGCCGCTTCAACATTTGCTTCCTCCGCGCGCTGTGCCCAGAGAACTTTGTCCTCCTTCAATCTTAACTTTTGATGAAGTTCGTGTGCAATTGTTGCGCTTTCTCCCAATAATCTGGAGCCATCTTCTATTCTTCCCTCGGCAAATGCTTCATTGCTTCCATCAACTCCCCAATCATAAGTTTTAGCAAGTTCTTCCGCAGTGTAATAATCCGTCGATCTTCCCACAACATAGATCAGTCTTTCTCTTGTTCTCAAATCACCTTCGAACTCTTCATAATTTCTTACATAACTTGCAACCGCTTCTTTAACCCTTAAGTCTGTTCCGCCCATCAAAATAGTTTCAAGCTGATTTATTTCACTAACTGCCATCTTCAATTGGAGTTAATTTATTTCCTATTCCTTCAACTTCTTCCGGCTGAAGCCCGAAATTTATTGAAACACTTCTATCATAATTTCTCAACGCAAATCTTAACCAAACTCTTTCAAGATCTCTTCCGTTTGGAGAAAGAATTTTGGAGTCAATTAAATTTAAATTAATTTTCTTTGCATCTTCAATTATCCCTTTAACCTGTTCTTCTTTAAGAGGCATCTCATAATGAGCGTCGCTTCTTAATGCAATGATTTCGATTTCACTCGTCCGGCTGCCTTCATCTGGGAGGTAAAATGTTTTAAATCCATATTCTGAAAGAATTTCGCTAGTTCTTGAAAGCACTCTTGTCTGCTCCGTAGGAATATTCAAAATTTCTTCCCATTTTAATTTATATCTTTCTTCTCCCATTTTAGTCAACCATCCTCACAATATTTTTTCCTTCTTTGAATCTTTTTTCAATTTCTTCAACACTTGTCCCAAAATTGATTGAAATTTTTCTTTCAGATTTTGGAAATAAATAATCGGCTACAACTTTCTTATAGAACATTACATCTTCACATCTTGGTTCAACATTCATTCCACAATCTCTAAATCTAAAACCATACATAGAATATTTGAACGAATCAATTAGTTCCCATTCAATTCTTTTTGGATTAATTTCTCTGGTAGCATAAAGTTTTACCTCTACTTGTGTAGGATCCATGCCTTCGACATAGACCATAAATCCTTCTCCAAGAAGTGTTCTAGTCATTTTCGTCATCGCTTCCGATTCTTCAGATGGCATTCTCATAAAATCTTTCCAAGAAGCATACATCGGAAGAGAAATATTTTCAAGCCCTTCAATTTTCGTCAAAATCCCATCAAGATAACTCGTTATCATTTTAATCCATCACTCTGAAAACCTCATGTTTATCCAGATCTTCTCCATAAATTATTGTCATTCTTCTTCTTCGGTCAGGAAATAAATATCCATCATTTGCATACGGAGTAGATTTTCTCCTTTGTTTTTCCCATTCTCTGTCAAACGAAACAAAACCCATTCCCACAATTGCTTTTCTTATTTGCTTTAACCTTTCAACTTCAATCATTTCATCGTGGTCTTCAGCCAAAAGAGTAACTTCCCTTAATTCTTCTCCGAGATTAACTCTGTAAAGTTCAAAACCATAAGCGCTAACAACACTTTTTACTCTTCTCATCAAATCTATTTCTCGTTCATTCAAATCCAAGAACTCATCCCATCTTCTTTCGAGAAAAGCTCTCTCAACTATGCTTTCGGCCATCACTTTTTCACAAATTCATTATTTTTAATTCTTGTTGTGCTCAAACATTATCATAATAAAATTCTTAAACTAAAAATATTCATAAAAGCATGGCTCTTACAATTGAAAATTTATCTGTTTGTTCATCTCGGCTTTTATCAGTTTTCCAAACCAATGAAGTTCATCAAGCTGAAGATTTGAGAAAATTAATAGGAACTACAAAATTTCCTAAGAATACTAAGTGTGATGCAGTTTTATTTGCTTTCCGCGGTTCACCTTCTCCTCAAAATGATTATTGGATTGCTTATTTTACTTCTCCCTTAAGAATTTTGGCAATGGAAATAACTTTTAACACTCATCCAGCATTGGACCTCTCCAGCCTAACTTTAAGGTCGTCTGACAAGTTAACTGAATATGGTTATTTAATGGAAGGGAGAGATTATCACGGCAACACTCTTCAAACAAAGAATTTTCCTTCTTCAGATCTAAAATATTTATTGAAAGAATTAGAGTTTTTATCTTCTATTCAAGTTAATTAAACTCCTCCGCTTAGTCCGCCAAACTGCCATTCTCTTTTGTCGACGTCAAAGACCAGCCCTTTTTTAGCATCAAACGGATCATATTGCATCACTTCTATTCCAAGCCCCCTGTCAACTAAAACTCTTCTTAATCCAAGACTAAGATATTTTGTTCCAATTTCTCTTTCATTCGGGTTTTGAAAAACAATAACTCTTTTTCTTGCAGTTGAAATATTAGGATCGTTTTCTGTAATTTGCTGAAGCAGTTTTATTTCTTCATCTAACTCTCCCCATGAATAATTCCCTACAATTCCCATTCTTAAAGGGTTTTTGGCATAAATCAATGTAACATAATCAGTTACAATTGGAACATGAATTTCTCCGCTGTTTGCAGTCCTTATATCATTAATTCCAACGATTGTCTGAATATTTTCTTCCATTTCAACTTCCACTTTATGAGCTGCCATTTTGTATTTGTGCTTCAAGTCTTTGCCTTCTTATTTCTTCAAGACGATAAAATTCTTCGACAGATTCCCGGTATTTTGCAATTACTTCTATTATTTTCCTATCATTTTCTTGCATGTTTTCTCTATCTTCTTCCATTAAGAGATCCAAAAACTTCGGGAATTCTCTTCTCACAGCAGTTTTTCTCCACGGTATTGCCTGCCATATTTTTCCGTCAATGATTGGCCTGTTTTGATTATAAACTGTAAAACTTCCCCAATAAATTATTGCTCCTTGTGATGCAGGGGTTTGACCATTTCTATTCGGATCATCAAGCACTACTCTCGCTAAATGTTTTGATGCAGATCCAACAAACCAATACTGGTCACCCATCCGATTAAACAGATTAGTTCTCTCATTTTTGATATGCTCAGAAGACCCCCCATACATTCCTTCTTCTTCAAACGGAACTAGCAACGGATTGAATGCATATCGGTCTTGCACTTCCCACAATTTTCTTTCAATTTTCTGTTCAGTTGTTGTTTCCATCATTCTTTCTCCTTATCAACCCATTCTTTTTTTCTGAAGGAGGATCTCTACATGCTACTCCTTTTCTCGTTAAGAAGCTTCTGACCATTTCATCAGTATAAATGCCTCTGTGTCCTCCAAAAATTTTGCTTTCAACTTTCCAGTTGTTTCCTACCAGGCTGTATAATGTTTCTAAAAATCTAGCGGGAGTTAATTCTCCAACTTGTGCCAGCATTCTGCAATAACTTTCTGCTGCATTATTGCCGTAATTTTCCATAATTCGACCGTAAATAGATTCTATATGACGTTGATTTAATCGGGTAGGATCTCTTTTTTCATACTCTGGACTTTGAGGATCATCCGAGCCCATTTCTTCTTCTATTATTTGTCGTATTGTTTTTGTCATCATCTATTCTCAGAATCAGCTGAGGCCGACCACCTCCAAAAAACTAAGAATTAACCTTTTTTAAAATTATTCATATCCTTGAACTTTTCCATCATATACCGATTTAAGTTTCTCAATAATTCTCCTCGCTCTTTCAAGGCCGTTTCCAGCTTCTCTAAAATATCTTTCAACAAAATTGTCCGTCGGCTGAAAGTCATAAATATCTCCGTCATTGGTTCTTAAATGATATCTCACGCCCGGTCTTAGGTTTCCATCAACTTTTCTGATCACCGCTTCAACAAAAATCCTGCCGATTTCTTTATCCGGATATTTACTAAGTAATTTTGCAAGTTTCATTAAAAAAGCTAAAGTTTTATCTTAATAAATATTATCTAAAATTAAATAAACCTCTATTTTCTTTTCAGATCATGAAACTAAAAAAGATCTTTTCAATTTTGATTCTTATAACCTTGTTAGCTCTCGCAGTTTATTACATAAAAAATAATCTAGACTCTTTCAGACAATTGACTTTAGTTTCTCCTCAAATATTAATTCTGCTCTTCGCGCTTTTTCTTTTCAATTATTTCATTCAAGGAATTGTAACGATCGCGCTTCTGGCCCCGTTCAAAATAAATCTTTCACTAAAAGAATCATTCGGCGTTTCAATAGTTACCGGGTTTTACAATTTGATAACTCCTTTTCGAGGCGGAATGGTCGTTCGCGCGGCATATTTAAAAAAGAAACATCAATTTTCTTACACTGACTTTCTTGCAACCCTTTCAGCGTCCTACGTTCTGATTTTTTTCATCGCTTCGCTTCTTGGACTAACTGCGTCCTATTTTATTTACAAGAATCAAAATTTAAATCCAATTATTTTTTCAATTTTCCTAATTACTTTTTTGTCAATGTCTTTCATAATTGTTTTTTCTCCAAAACTACCGCAAACTAATCACCGCTGGATCGGAAAATTCGTCCGCGTCGTCAACGGCTGGCATTTGATAAAAGGCGATTTCAAAATTATTTTTTCAATTTCCGCGCTTTCTCTAATTCAACTTTTAATTGCTACACTCACACTTAAACTTCAGTTTTTGGTCTTCGGGCTTTCTCTCCCCTTCTATCATGCATTATTCTTAACTTCCATTTCTTCACTTGGAATTTTAATCGCAATAACTCCTGCAAATTTAGGTATCTCTGAAGTCATCACAGTTTTCTCTGCTCTCACAATCGGAATAACTCCCGCGCAATCATTGGCAGCATCTCTTTTAGGCCGCGCAGTTTCACTAATAACTCTTTTCACACTCGGACCCATTTTTTCTTATGTTTTGTTGAAAGAAAAGAAATCTAAAATTATCGTCGATGAAAAAGCTTAAATACCTCGTTCCACTACAATTAATAATTAACTCCAGGGGGTTTAGAAATAAACCCTCTGATTAATAATGTGCAAAAAAGAGTTTCATTTTATATTGATGGAAGTAACCTTTATTTTTCTCTAAAGAGTTATATTAACTTTAAGGTTGATCTAATTAAACTATGTGACAAAATTGCAGGTGATTCTGAAGTAATTTCTATTAACTATTATATTTCTCCTGTAGACCAATTGGCTTACCCTGAAAGATATATTAATCAACAAAAATTTCTAGAATTTCTTAAGTCTCAAGAGAAGGTTAAATTAGTTCTAGGGAGGCTAGAGAAAAGACAGAAGAATGGAGTAGTTTACTATGTGGAGAAGGCTACAGACATTAATCTTGCTCTTGATCTAGTATTAGACGCACAAAAAGATCTTTATGATGTGGCATATTTAATTTCTAATGACGGAGATTTCTCGGGAGCAGTTTCTTCAGCAATAGGATTCAAAAAAGAGGTGATATATGTGGCGATAGGTTGTAAAAAACATCTTTCTTTTCACCTAAAGAGCGTTTCATCAAAAACAATCTATCCTTCTGCAAAATTCCTCTCGGAATTAAGTTTCTAAAATCTTAAATATCCTTTCACTGTCTAATTTTATGAAAAAGGTATTGGAAAATTCTTTCTGGCAGCTTTTGACAATTTATTCTTTTATCATGATTTTAATCGCGCTAGGATTTCTTAGTAAATACACTTTGTACTTTAATCTTCTTGCAATAATTATAGCACTATTCTCGCTTTCAATGAATTTTGAAAAAAAAGAAACAATAAACAAAAATCTCCATTTCATAATCGTTCTGCTTTCAATAATCTTAATTTTACTTTTCAGAATAATTCCTTACTTGAACAACAATATCCCTATCGGTTACGACGGTGGAATTTACCGTTATGGAATTGAACACGGCCTTGAAAATCTTGACGGCTGGATTCTAACAGGGGGAATGGAGCCTGGCTTTCTTTATTTAATGAAGCCTCTAAATATTTTATTCGGCGTCGATTTTCTTCTCACTTACGGATTTATTTTCTTCTCACTCCTTCTCGGCTTCGCCGTCTATGTCTTCTCCAAAGAATACTTTGATAAAAACACCGCGGCGTTTTCAATTTTGATTTATTCTCTTTCTCTAGTCCAGCTTAAAGTTTTCAGTTACCTTTATTACAAAAATGTCATCGCACTCTCATTAATTCTCTTCTCCTTTTATTTTCTAAAAAGAAAACAATATAATTTCTTCATTATCTCCGGCGTTCTCGTCGGAATAATTCACCGCCCCTCATTTTATATTTTCGGGCTTTCGTTTTTATTCTTCACAATTTATAATTACAAATCTAATTTGAAGAAAAACATTTTTATGGGGATTTCAATTCTCTTCCTAACGTCCTTGTTTTACCTAGGAAAATTCTCCAGCGCAATTTTAGTAATGATCTCTCCGGTAATTTCTTCAATCACTCAACCCGGCCTGTCCCCTGGAACGTTCATTTCATTTAGTCAATACCAGTTTTCAATTCTTTTTCTTCTTCCTTTAGCGCTCGTCGGATTCATTCATTTAGCAAAATCAAAACAATTCAATATTTTCTTTTTTTATACAATAACCCTTTTCATAATAATTTATTTCCAATTGTTTTTCTTTAATCGGTTTATTATCTTCTTTGACATTGCCTTAATAATTTTTGCCGCGGTAGGATCTAACCGGTTAATAAGCAAGAAGTCTGGAATAATTATTTTTTCTTTACTTTTAATCTCTGCTTTGATTCTTTCGTTCTCCTTTTCTCTTTCGCTAGAGCCGCAAATAAATCAGGAAACTTTCGATTCAATAAAGTCAATCAACATATCAAAGAACGCCTACATTGTCAGCATCTCAAAAGAATTTTCCCCTTATCTTCTTGGTTGGACAAATAACAAAATAATCGCTCCCGGCCTTTTTGACTATGATATTTGGGCAAACGAAGAGCGTTGGGAACAGTTTTGGTCAGACTTGAACGCATCTGAACTAAAAGACCACTACAAAGAAGACATATATTTGTTCACGAATAAGGATTTAAACTCTTCTTGTTACACAGAAAAAGCTAAAAACTTGTATTTATGGAGTTGTTGATGGCAGGTTGGTATTCAAAGAGGTATCGAGAGGAATATAGTAAACATTTTTCTCAGTCTAAAGACCAGACTCTTTCAAAATACCTTGACAAGCCCAAGAGCCGTGGGCAGGAAGAGAATATATTTTCCGAAGTAAAAGAGACAATTGAAAAAGAGTCAGAAAAGGCGTGGGAATACCTTAGCGAACCCAAGCATGTTAAGATAATAAAAATCCTTGCAATAATTTTGGCCGCATCACTTTTTTTATTTTTGATTTATTCGAATTTTATTTCAAGCCAAGAGTTTGATTATGATTACGATATTGGCTCGCCCCAAGACGTTTCAAAGCCCTATCTTAGTCCGATTGCCAGAGTCTCAGAGCCTTTCGCGGAGAATATTTCTCATCGAAATTTAACAAGCAATTTAGTTTATTTTGACGTGCCGGTTGCAAGAGGATCAAAAACCATTACTATTCAGACAAAATTCAAGCCAAATTCAGACCAGGAATTATTTCTCGGAGCAAAAGATCAACAAATCTGGCATTACAAATACAAAACCCTTTACAATCCTACTTTTGACAATCTTTCCTCTTATCCAAAGAAGGGAGTTGTTTACACAATAAATCCTAAACTGGAGAACATTACTATTGATCAAATTTCTTCTTTGAATGGAAAAATAATCGCCAGCGATCTTCCTTTAGAGAATTCTCCTTCGGACGTAATTGAAGGATATTATCCGAAAACGGTATCAATTAAAACTGCACTTAGAGGCGCCCACAAATTTTACATTTACACTGATCGCGATTTGAAGATTAACATAAAAAAACAAGACATAAATTGGTATGATGGCGCTGACCCTCTGGATGTTTCTCTTTACTCTGCTCAAGGCGAATTAGTAAGCAGTATCACAATTCCCGACGACGGAATAGAGATTCGCGACAGTTCTAATCCCCTCACACAAGAAGCAACTCTTCAAACAGAAAATCTTCCGGTAGGAGTTTACATCTTAGAATTCAGCGATTTTGACGGTCTAATAACAGAAATAAAATTAAACACTAATAAAATTGTTTCAGACAAATTGTTCTTAGCTTCAAATCAGATATATGGTGTTCCTACAAAAGACTCCAGAATTTATGTCCGTTCAGACCGCAGCTCTTCAATAAAATTTTTAACTTATCATGCTGAAGGAATTCAGGAAGTGAACTATAATGATGAAGTCTTTGACTTTTATGACGAAGATAAAACATTAAGTCTGGAAATTGAGAAGGGGGAATATTTCTTGACTATTCCTAATAACGACGTGATTGTCTCTTATCCCGGCTACATTTCTTTTTCCAAAGAAGGATATTTTGAGCCTTACAAAAACACAATAATTCCGATTGGAAATGATTTTGATTCGATAAAAAACGTTGATTATATTGTTACAGATTATCATGAACCGACTTATGTTGAAGACTGGATTGTTTCAAGCGTAGTTTTCGATATAGAAGAAGATGAACTTTTTATCAAAGATAATAAGTTAAGTTTGGTTTTCCATTCCCCTTCACTTTCTAGTGACCCGCAGAATTCAACGATCTCAATCGACGAAATAAAAATAAAAGTATCAAAACCAGGAATATAAAATGGCATATCTTTTCAAAGGACACAATGCAAGTCTTGTCAATCATATTTTCCAGACACTGTTGATTACTTATCTTTCTCTTCTTTTAATTGAAGAAATTTTTCCGCGTTTTGTTTCACAATATCTTAATCTAAATTATCTTTTAATTTTTGTAATTCTGGCCGGAATTGCCGACGTGTTCTCTGTTCATCCGACCTACATAAAACGAAAGCCTTCGAAGAAAGATTATCTTTTTATTTTTGCGCTTGGCATTTTAGGATTTGTAATAATCAAATTCAAAACCGCGCAGTTAGGCTGGCTTTCATGGCTGATTTCAATAATCGCAGGAATTTTAATTATTCTTCTTTCCATTCTTTTGATCGAGGAAGACGAAGATGAAAATCAAAAAGAAAAAGAGTTCAATTTAAGGCCAAGGCCAACAATTATTTTTTCTTTGATATCATTAACAATAATCTCCATCGCTATTCCACTTTTCTCGTCAATAAATTATCTTGAATCTTTCAGAATTGTTTTCGGTTCTGTTTATGTATTGTTTATTCCCGGTTTTATTATTTCATTTATTTTCTTTCCAGATAAAATCGACGTCATAGAAAGAATCGCGCTGAGTTTTGCGCTCTCAATAGCTATCGTACCATTGGCAGTCTTTTATTTAAATCTCATCGGCATAAAGATAAATTTTTTAAATAGCTTTTTCATTATATTAGGAATAATAATTATCGCAAGTTTGATAGTTTATTACAAAAAGAAAAAATGATAGAGCGAATACTCTTGATCGACGACCACCCTCGAGTTTTGAGTTCAGAAAAGGAGTTATTGGAACATGAGAAGGTTGATGGAGAAAGAATTTATCAAGTTGAAACCGCTTCTTCAGTAAATTCAGCTATTAGACTTGCAGAAGAAAGATTGTCTGCAGGACAAGCATTTACCACATATATTAGCGACGGTAGATATCCATTAAACGGAACTGGAATTATTGAATCAGACGCATGGAAACAAACTCTTTATGCATTAAGAGAATTACACACTAGATACGGCATTACATTTAATTTTGTGGTTTCATCAGGATCTTCTGATCTGGAATCTGAATTTAAGAAAGAAGGAATAATATATTTTCCTAAATATCGATTTATAGATCTGTTAGATTACCTTAGACTTCAACGCACTTCTTGTACTTAAGAAGCATACTGTATTTGAACGCTGCCTTTATCGCGCTCATTTCGCTTGAAATAACCATTTCATTATTCTTTTTTGCCTCTTTCATTAAATCACAGAAATTACCTTCTTTAGTCATGTACTTTTCATGAACATAGATTTTAGCGTCGGCCTTTTCTAGTTTGCCTGCCTTTAGTTTTCCTTCAGAAGTATAATAGTTTTTCTTCGCCACCCATTCGCCATTTTGATCAACGGCGTAAAACTCAACTTCAACCAGCGCGCTCATGGGCATGTCTTTTATCATCTCATCATTATTTACTCTCTCTAAGAACGCATCTACAGCAGCATTTCCTCCGCTCGAACCAATTGCCTTTCCCGTCACCTTTTCAATTTTAACATTCTCACCATAAACCAAGAACATCAAAACAAACAGAGACAAAACCGCCACAGTCATCAATATCTTATAACTTCTTTTCATGATCTAGATAGAAATAGATGAATTATAAATTTAACGTCTTTCCCTAAACAGTTCCACCAATTAATCCACCAGAAACATCAACTGGACAAACAATTCTAACTTCTCTTTGAACAAGATTGTTTTCAGGTGCGTCATCGCTTTCAATTTCTGCTTTTACCGTTATGTTATACCACCCGCTTTCATAAGTTGCGTTTATTGTTTTGCTTCCTGCTGTGCTGCTTTGTCCAGGCTCTAAATTATCTTTTGATGATGTCCAATTCAAAACCGAACCAAACATTCCAACCATAGTTACATTCTCCGTCGAATTTCCGATGTTCAATGTTCTAAAGCTAATCGTATATCTTTGATTACATATTAATTCATTTCCTGTCAAATATTCGCTTGTATTCAAATCTCTTATTCTTATTCCGTTTACTGTGTTCGTGTAATCCAAATCAATTGCAACATCATGAATTAAAATTTCAGTTTCATTTTCCTCTGTCTCATTTTGCTCATCTTCATCAGTTTGGTTTGGAGGCAATGTTTGATTTCCAGTTCCGCTAACACCTAACATCGAAACACATTCTTTGAAAAGCATTTTGGTTTCGTCTGTCCAATGATCAGTGCTCACAATTCCAAAGAAACATCTATTTTCTGAATAAGAAACCACATCTCCTAAGTAAGTATTTCCTCTTCTGTAAGTTGAAGCAATCTGATTCATTCCATCTAATTTATTTCCTTCAGCCAAGTAATAATATTGGATTGCATTCCTTCCGATTTTTCTTCGGTATTCATCATAAACCTTTATCACTTGACTTCCTTTCTTTACTTCCAACGGGGAATTAGCAGCAAAACGAGAAATTCCGTCTCTGTCGGTTAAACCCAACTCTTCACCGTAATAATGGCTCGCAATTACATAATCTTTATCTGCCGGCAAACTTTTAACATTTCTTAATCTTTGATCTCCAACAAATATTATTTTGTAAGCTGAAAAATCCGTTGTCTTAACATTTTTATCCAGAACAACATCAACAGTCATATTCATTTCATTAAGACTTTCAACGAACACTTGATCAACATTTGAGTTCTTAGAAACATAGGCCACATCACTGGCTGAAATAATCGTCATCATAAGCACGAAGCTCAAAACGAAAATTAAACTTTTTTTCATTTACTCTTTTTCCTCCATATCACTTTTATTTAAACAATTGTTACTATTTTTTTATAATAAACTAAACTGAAAACTCAACATTTTCAGCATAAGCATTTCCAGCTTTGTCGTATGCAACTAAACTCACTGAATGATTCCCTTCACTAAATATTTTTATTTTGCTGCATTCCCCTTCTTTAATTCTAGAGCACAGCATTTTCTCTGTCCCATTTTCAATATAAGTTAACCTTTCAAAATTATCTTCAATTATTTTAACATTGAATTCCACTCTCCTTCGATTAACTTCAATTTGAACATCTTCAATTATTGGTGCTGTTTTGTCTACAATTAAATTTGAGACTCTTGACTCGTCTTTGTTTCCCACGACGTCTTCTATTTCCCAATAATACGAAATTGTTTGCCCGTCATATTCATTCAGCTCAACTTCAACCGAACATTTTGTTCTTCTGCTCTGTTCACATTCAGTTAAGTTTGCTTCAACCGTCTTGATGTCGCTTTCATTTCCATAAATTAAACTCAAATTTACTGGATGGTCTTCATCAAATTCGATTAAGAATTGACCGTCGGCAAATCCGCTTCTAGGCCAATTTTTTATTATTCGTGGCTGTCTGCTGTCAACCATAAAGCTTACATTTTCCTCTGTTTCAACCCCGTCTTTTGTAGCCTTGAATGTAATATGATTCATTCCTTCATTCACGCTTTTCGTTCTGTCATCTCTATCACAGTTTTTACATAACGTTCTCCATTTAGGTGTCCGATCATCCCAATTAATGTACTCAATTGTTGCCATTTCAGAAACCGTTAAATTAAATCTTACTTTCTTATCTTGATATTTTTCTTCCAATGGAGACAAAATCTCTAAAACTAACTCTTTTTCTTCTTCAACTGTAAACTTCCACGATTTCTCCGCCGTTCTACCCGCTTTATCATAAACTCTAACAATAATCTCATGTTCTCCCAAAGAAAGATCTTCAGTTAAGTTGTAACTTATCGTTCCGTCAAGACTTCCCGAAGCTGAAACTGTCGCATTAGTTTCATTTCCGTCAATCCACATTTTCACACTCTCTAAATCAATTCCGGAATTTCCCTGATATTTCTCATCCAAGAATGCATAGATTGTCGGTTTTTTAGATGTAATAATTTCATTTTCTGTTGGCGAAATATCTTTAATCTCCGGATCGGCAAAATCAAAACTTAGGCTGATTTCTTTAACTTCTTCATCACAAACGTCGCTGTAGTATTTCAAAACCTGTATTCCTCCTGTTACATTAGCGTCGTTGCTTGCGTTTTCAAGACCAAATATGCTCGAGTACGTCTGCACACCTAAAGAATCCCATTGATATTTAATTTCGTTCGCGCTTGGATTTATCAGTTCAAAAGTCGGAACTGAAATGTACCACCCATTCAAACCATCTTCCGTCGGCGGAATAATATTTAGTTTAGTAGAATATTTAACTTCAAAATCTTCGCTGTCTGATTCAATAATATTTCCAAAACAATCATCTGCATAAACTTTCCATTCTACCACTTCTCCTCCTTCAAATAACTCTTCTTCTAATTTAAACGAGTAAATATTTCCTATCTTAGAAGTGCTATAATTTCCCCATGTTTCATTTATTAAAACGCCAAATACAACTTCTCCGACGCAAATCGAAGACGAAACGTTTGCATAAATTGTTACATCATCATTGTCTAAAACACAGGAGGGGTTTTGAGGCAAAGTTTCAATTTTTATTTCGCCCTGCATCCCGTTTGAAAAACCATAGCTGCATTTTGTTTGAGTAAAATCTTCTTTGTCGTTACCACTATCTTTTCCGTTTGGCGTTCTTGCTAAACATTCATTGTTTACTGAGTTTGCATTTCCGTCAGGAGCATTATCTAAGATGTTTCCATCGTCCCAATCCCCGTAACTTACTTTGTCAACTTCACTTCCGTTAGAGTCTAAAAGAATTAATTGTCCGTCGTTATTTTGGGATCCGGTCGGATTTAACAACACAATATATTCTCCTGACAAAATTATTCCATCCAGTTCTTCAACTGCCGCCGAGCTGTCGTTCAAAACTAATTTCCATCCACTCAAATTTATTTCTTCAGCCCCGTCATTGTAAATTTCAATCCATTCATCAGTTGAACTTACGCTGCTTGAATTATTCCAGTCGGTTTGTGGATCGACTGTGAATTCATTTATCAAAATTGCCGACGCTAACGAACTGAAGATCAGCACTGCAAAAACAAATAAAATTAATTTTTTCATATCTCAAAAGATATTGATTGACCAACGGAGTTGCCCGCTTTATCTTTTACCTGAATCGAAAGCTCATGCTCTCCTTCGGAAAATCTTTTTTTAGTTTCACACACCCCATCTTTTAGTCTTGAGCAAAGTCTCATTTCTCTTGCTCGCGAGTCTGAATTGTCGATATAAGTTATTGAATCCAAATTTTGCTCTTCAACGTTTATTTTAAACAAAACATTTTTACCCTCAATTTCATAATCTAAATTATTTATTACTGGGAATGAAACGTCTACATCCATCTTAACTTTTCTAGACTCTCCTTCATTTCCAACTTTATCTTCGACAGCGAACCAGTATTCAATCTCTTCTCCATCGTAACCAGATAAATCGACTTCTACATTGCATTCATAATTCTTATTCTTCACGCATTCGTTTTCTTCCAGTTTTTCTTCTTTGTATCCGCTTGCATCATTTCCATAATTAAGAGCGACCTCTTCCAGATTTTCTTCGTCAATCTCAGCAAAGAACTTTCCGTCTGCATATCCTCTTCTCGGTTCAGTTTTTCTTACTCTTGGATCTTTGCTGTCAGTAAAGAATTCTATTTTCTTTTCCACAACATTTCCAACGTTGTCTCTTACAAAAACTGTAATCTCATGTTCCCCATCTTTAAAGGATAATTTCTTTTCACAAACTCCTTCATTAAGCTTAGAGCAAATTCTTTTTTCTCTAGCTCTTTCATCGGCGTTGTCAATATAACTTACTTCCTTGAATTCACTCTCAATTATTTTCATATTCAAAAGCAAATATCTTCCGTCAGTTTCATATTCAAATTCTTCGATTATTGGCT
>CAZFDH010000018.1:0-15698 GCA_964518155.1 Candidatus Woesearchaeota archaeon | reverse complement strand
TTCACATTCTACATAAACATCCGGCAAGAAATTCATTTCTATCTTTATTGTACCATCTCCATAACATTTCTCACACCTTCCTCCTTCAACATTAAAAGAAAATCTTCCCGGACCATATCCTCTCATTTTTGCTTCTTTTGTTAATGCAAAAAGATTTCTTATCTCATCAAAAACTTTTATGTAAGTTGCAGGGTTGCTTCTAGGTGTTCTCCCAATAGGATTCTGATCGATTACAATTATCTTGTCAAGATTTGAATCAACAATTATTTCATCATGCTTTCCCGCCGGCTCGTTTGAACCGTTCAGTTTTTTATTTAATCCCTTGAAAATAATTTCTTCCATCAGTGTTGATTTTCCAGAACCAGAAACTCCGGTTAAGCAATTAAATATCCCTGTCGGAATCTTTACCTCAATATTTTTTAGGTTGTTTTCTTTGCATCCTTTGAAAATTATTTCCCCTTTTGGTTTTCTTCTTTTTGTTGGAACTTTTATTTCTCTTTTACCCGATAAGTATTGTCCGGTTAACGAATCTTTGTTTTCGATAATTTCTTTCGGCGTTCCAACTGCAATAATCTTTCCTCCGTGAATTCCCGCGCCAGGTCCGATATCCACGACGTAGTCAGCTCTTCTTATTGTGTCTTCGTCATGTTCTACAACAACAAGAGTGTTTCCTAGATCTCTTAATTTATGGAGAGTTTCAATTAATTTGACATTATCTCTTTGGTGTAGTCCGATTGAAGGCTCATCCAAAATATAAAGAACTCCCATTAAATTTGAACCTATTTGTGTTGCTAGTCTTATTCTCTGCGCTTCACCTCCAGATAAAGTTCCTGCTTGTCTTGATAAAGTCAAATATCCAAGTCCAACGTCTTCTAAAAATTTCAATCTGGATTTTATTTCTTTCAAAATTAAATTTGCAATGTCATTTTCTTTTTTCGTCAGCTTCAATTCGTCAAAGAACTTCAAACATTTTGTTACCGACATATCGGTTATATCAATGATTGATTTCTCTCCGACTTTTACTGATAAAACTTTTTCTTTTAGTCTTTTTCCGCCGCAAACTGGGCACGTGCTCGCTCTCATATACTTCTCCAGTTCTTCTTTTCTCCATTGTGATTCAGTTTGTTTGTATAATCTATCTGACTGAGGAATCAATCCCTCCCATCCTTCAGACAAATTCATTTTTGCGCCGTTAAACCATCTTCCTCTCAAAGGCTCGGTTGAACCATAAAGTAAAATGTTAAGTTGTTTTTCGCTGAATTTATTTATCGGCGTGAAAAGATCAAATCCGTATTTTTTTGCGACGACGCCAATTTGTTGCCCTCTCCAGCTTAAATCCATTTTTCCATAAATTGCAATTGCTCCATCCATTATGCTTTTTGTTTTGTCAGGAATTATCAAATCCGGATCAAATTCTATTTTTACTCCAAGCCCCTTACATTCTTCACACGCACCAAACGGACTGTTGAATGAAAACATTCTTGGTTGCAATTCTTCGTACGAGATTCCGCACACCGGACACGCTAAAAGTGACGAATATAATTTTTCTTCTTTCCCTCCTTGAATAATCACAATTCCTCCTCCTTTTTTCAGCGCATTTTCTACTGCTTCATTAACTCTTGATTGATCTTCAGTTGAAGTTCTGTCAATTACAACTTCAATATCATGTTTCTTGTAACGGTCCAGTTTTATTTTTTCATCAGTTCTTTTAATCTCCTTGTTTACCCTCACTCTAGAATATCCTTCTTTCCCCAAATCTTCAATTAATTTTTCATAAGTTCCTTTTTTCTGACTTACTACTGGCGCAAGAATTGTGACTTCTTCTTTGAATTCTTCAGAAATTCTTTTGGCAATTTGTTCTGCAGTTTGAGATTGAATTTTTATACCATGCTGCGGACAATGTGGTATTCCAATTCTTGCAAAAAGAAGACGGAGATAATCATAAATTTCTGTGACCGTTCCAACTGTACTTCTAGGATTATTTGAAGTTGTTTTCTGCTCAATAGAAATTGCAGGTGAAAGTCCTTCAATAGAGTCAACATCTGGTTTTCCCATTACTCCCAAAAATTGTCTTGCATACGCACTTAATGATTCAACATATCTTCTTTGTCCTTCTGCATACAATGTATCGAATGCTAAAGTGGATTTTCCGGAACCAGACAAGCCGGTAATGACAATAAACTTATCACGAGGCAGAGTTACATCTATGTTTTTCAGATTATGTTCTCTTGCTCCTCTAATTACAATGTCTTTCATTTTTCTAGAAACCTCTCAACCTAAGCCCGAATATCTTTTCTCCATTTCTTTACAACAATGGTGTAGCCAATTACTCTGGAGCTATAATTTTTACCTAGGCTCTCCAAAATCTTATCATTCATCTCTTTTAATTCTTTCTTGTCCCTTGTTGAACTTCTTAAAACGGAGATTTTTATATTCTGATGGCTCTTAAAACGATCTCTAAGCCCCTCTATAAAACTTTCGGTCAGACCGTTTTTACCAATTTGAACAGTCCCAATAGAGTTTTTATTAGACATATCTGAATCCACCAGTCGGTAAAGCGTTCAACACCTCTTCTTTACTCTTTTTTAATTTGGCTGCCAAGTCAAGTGCAAGTTCTTCTTTGTTCATTTTTCCTGGCAGTAGCATGTAATAGATTTTTGATTTTGGCTTTACTGATTGTTCTGGCGTCGCTCTTAAAACATTTTCTTGAGAAATTAAAACTAATTTTAATTGAACTTTTCTTCTATCAACCGGCCCCTTTATACCAAATGTCCCAACTTTCATTGATTTTAGTTTGTAAATTTGTTCTGAAAGGAAAACATCTACTTGAGTTTCTTTTGCCATTGCTCTCCATGCCCTAGAGAATGACGCTGTCCAAACTGCACATTCATTCAGATCTTCTTCGTTCACTTTTTTAGGATCTTCCATAATAACTGCGAACGGGCTTCCAGGAGTTTTTGTATGCATTACAATATAGTTTTTCTTTTCTTTAATCAATTTCCCGACGATCTCTTCGTTCTGTTCAGCGCTTTTACCTCCGTAAACTAGCCTGCCTGATTTTGTGTAGAACCATCGATATTTATGATAAAAATTTGTTGATTTTTTGTTTTTCATAAAAAAATTATGAATCAACCTCTTTTAAAGTTAACTCTTTGACAATGACATACTGATCAGTAGTTATTTTTCAAGAAATCGTCAACAATTTTCAAACTTTCCTTCTGATTTTTCCACGTCAGTCTTTTTAATGCTTCTTCAAAACCAATCCACTCAAAGGTTGAATGCTCATTTTCATCAATCTTTATTTTTCCATACTCTACTTCTACTGAAAATAGTTTGAATGTTTGTCCCGCAAATTCTCCTCTGTCATTAAATTTCTTTCTGTAACTATACTTTCCAGAATAATCGTGCTGATTCAATTTTAAAATTCTTAAACCCACTTCTTCTTTAATTTCTCTTCTAACACACTCTTCTTCACTTTCGCCTTCTTCAATTCCTCCTTTGGGAAATTCCCACCCCCTCCAATGCTTTTTTCTTTTTAGAACAAGATATTTTATTCCCTCTTTTCTAGAATAAACGACGACAAACACAGCTTTTCTGTAATTCATTCAAATAATTACTCCTTAAGATTTATATACTCTATGGTCTTTTTTAAATGAAAAGAAGTGAAAATGTCAAAGAAAATTGAGTGGTATCATGATTTTATCGACTTGAATTACAAACCTTCTAAGTCTGATTTGAAAGTTCTTTTCTATTTCGAACCTAACGGGGTCACTAAGGATGACGCAATCGGAAGAATCGCATCTGAATCTTCAACCGGAACTTGGACAACTTTATACAAACTCCCAAAAAGAATGAAAAAATTAATGGCGACTGCTTACAAAGTTGAAGGAAATTTTGTTCATGTTGCGTATCCCCTAGATCTTTGGGAAAAATCAAACTCTCCTCAACTTCTTTCAGGTATTGCGGGAAATATCTTTGGAATGAAAGCGTTAAAAAATCTGAGGCTAATCGACACAGAGTTTCCTAAGGAATATCTCAAAACATTTAAAGGACCAAACTTGGGAATTGACGGACTAAGGAAATATTTCAAAGTTTATGATCGGCCTTTAACTGGCGCTGTTCCGAAACCTAAAGTTGGTTTCTCCTCGGAAGAACACGCGAAAATAGGATTTGAAACGTGGATGGGTGGTTTCGATTGTGTTAAGGATGATGAAAATCTTTCATCTCAATCTTTCAATAATTTTTACAAAAGAGTTAAACTTCTTTCAAAACTTAGAGATAAAGCAGAAAAATTAACTGGAGAAAAGAAAGACGCTTTCATTAATATTACAGCTGAAACAGATGAAATGAAAAAACGTGCAAAATTTTTGCATGATCATGATTTTAAGTACGCAATGATTGACGTCGTCGTCTGTGGAAATTCTGCTGTTCAGACGCTTAGAAATACTTTGGGAGATTACAAAATGGCAATTCATGCCCACCGTGCAATGCATGCTGCTTTCGATCGAAACGAGAAACACGGAATTTCTATGCAGTTTTTGGCTAAAACAATGAGAATGGTTGGAGTGGATCAAATTCATTCTGGAACTTCAGTAGGTAAACTTGTTGGAGACAAAGAAGAAGTTTCTTCAATTGCAAATGTCTTGAGAGAAACTAATACTCAAGCTTACAAAAAAATAATTCTTAACCAACATTGGGGAAACATTAAGCCTGCTTTTCCGGTCACTTCCGGGGGGTTGCATCCAGGACTAATTCCCGATGTAATGGATATTTACGGAAAAGATTCTGTGATGTTAGTCTCTGGTGGAATTCACGGTCATCCACATGGAACTAGGGCAGGCGCTAAAGCGTCGATGCAGGCAATTGAAGCTTATAATGAGAAGATTTCCTTAGAAGAAAAGGCAAAATCTTCCCTAGAGCTACGAGAGGCACTCCAAAAGTGGGACCATATAAAGCCGAAGTAGAATACATCATTTTATAAACACCAATTATGATATTTTATTAGTTCAATTGAAAATCCGCATGGTGTTCGATTGAATAAGTACATATCCCTTTAGGGATTAGTGTAAGGAGGAAAATATGAGAAATTTCGGAAACAACGACAGACCAAGATCTGGTGGATTCAATCGTGGTGGCGGATTCAGAAGAAGCTTCGGGCCAAGACAGATGCACAAAGCAACTTGCACAGAATGTGGCAAAGAATGCGAAGTGCCTTTCAAGCCAAGTAACGACGCTGAAGGAAACCCTCGACCAGTTTACTGTAAAGAATGTTATGCTAAGAAGAATCCTAATCCAAGATTCAACTAAATAGCAAATTATTTTTATTTTATTACTCTTTTTTAATTTTTGTTCCTTCTGGGCTGTCTTCAACAAGATAACCCCATTCTTTTATTTTTTCTCTTAATTCGTCAGACTTTTTCCAGTCTTTTTTCTTTCTCGCTTCGTCTCTTTCTTTGACAAGCTTCAAGATCTCCGAAGGGACTTTCAATTCTTCTTTTTCCAAAAGCCTCAAACCAAATACTTCTTCCATCTTCTCGATCGTTTTAACTTTCCCTTTTGCTTTTTCATCTCTTACTAGCATCCATAAAACCGAGAGTGCTTTAGGCATGTCTAAATCATCTTCAACCGCTTTTGTAAACTCTTTCAAATATTTTTCATTCAGTTCGCCGTCGTCTTCGATTCCATCTATAATATTCTTTAATCTCATTCGCGAATTTTTAGCTGACTCTATATTTTCTATTGAAAACTGCAGAGGACTTCTATAATGAGTTTGCAAAACTAAATATCTGTAGTCCAACGGATGGAATCCGCTTTCTTTAAGACTCTTTAAGATTAAAATGTTTCCGACGGATTTGGACATTTTTCCTTCTTTCATATTCAAGAATCCGCCGTGCATCCAATAGTTAACGAATTTTTTTCCGGTTGCAGATTCAGATTGAGCAATTTCATTTGTATGGTGAGGAAAAATTAAATCTATCGCTCCGGTGTGAATGTCAATTGGCGCGCCAAGAATTTTCATCGACATTGCCGAACATTCAATATGCCATCCCGGTCGGCCCTTTCCAAACGGCGCATTCCAAAAAACATCTCCATCTTCTTTAGAATAAAATTTCCACAATGCAAAATCATGGGGATTTTCTTTGTCATATTCGTCGCTTTTTATTCTTTCTTTTGTATCCTTGATTTTCTTTAATTGTGCTAGCGCACCATAATCCTTATCTTTGGAAATAGAAAAATAAATCCCATCAGTCGTTTTGTAAGCGTAACCCTTTTCAATTAATTCTTGAATCAAGTCAATCATTTCTTTTATTGTCTCCGTCGCTCTCAAAACGTAATCAGGTTTTTCGATATTAAGTTCTTTTAAATCTTCAAAGAAAATTTTTTCATATTTTCGCGTAAACTCTTTCAAAGACAGTTTTTCTTTCTGACTTGTTTTGATGGTTTTGTCGTCAACATCTGTAATATTCATCACATGTTTGACATTATATCCTAAAAACTTCAAGCTTCTTTTCAGAACGTCATTAAAAAGGTAAGTTCTTAGATTGCCGATATGCGCGTAATTATAAACTGTCGGTCCGCAAGAATAAATTCCAACATAATTTTTATGAACCGGTTTAAAGTTTTCCTTTTTTCTCGTTAAACTGTTGTAAACTTTCAGCATTTAATTTTTAAGAATGAGTTGTTTAAAAATTTACTGAGCCTCAACTTTTACATCCATGAATTGAGTTCCGCCGTAACTCTCACCGTCTTTTTTGATGTTAACTGCATACCTTATTAAACATGGAGGTGCATTTTCTGGAATCAAATATCTTACCCAAATTGGATCTTGGGAATTACTATCTCCTGGAGCAAGTTCAAATTCTCCTGCTCCTCCAGCCTGTATCCATTGTTCTGCTTCTGCAGCATTGATTTCACATTTATCTCTTATGTTGGGATCATTTACTTCAACAGTATATTGGAATTTCCCTCCTGTTGATTCTAAATTTCTTACTGCAAATGCAAATCCTAGATAATCTTGATTTCCTTTTTGAATTTTAATCAATTTAGACTGAGGAAGTAAAACAATTTTTCTTGAATCGTCTTCTGTAAACAATTTACTTATTTCACTTTTAACTGCTGTGTCTATACTGCTAATATTTTCAGTCGCACCTTTGAATATCGTTCTAACAAGAACTAGTCCTAAAATCAAAACAGTCATAAGCAATACAATAGTTACTATCGTCCCTACTGACATTTCCATTGCTGCATGTTTGTTTTTCATCTTAATAAGGGAATGCACCGTTGTTCAAAATTTCAGGATTTTGTACAGCATAAATTGCCAAAGTAACATAAACAATGAAAAGTATTATCGAAATCGTTATTCCTATAACATTCAATTTCTTTGCTCTTTTTGATAATTGCGTCGATTGTTTCTTGCTGTGAGATAAACCAATTATACCAAAAATAAATCCTGCCAACGGAGTAAATATAGACAAGACTATGGAAATAATTCCCAGTAAATATGAAGTTTGACTGTAGTCCTCTTTTTTCTCAACCATAAATGATTAAACTTTCTTTATTTTATAAACCTTCCGTTAAAAAATAAAAAAGATTTATTAAATCTATTGAATAAATTAACTTATGGAATTTTTTGAGGTGATGATTTTAGGAATCTTGCAAGGCATTTTTGAGTGGATACCAATTAGTTCAGAAGGAGCAATCTTTTTTGCGAGCACAAACTTTTTCGGTCAGACTGATTTAAATTTTATTTTGCGTGAGGCGTTGTTTTTGCATCTTGGAACTTTTTTGGCGGCATTAATTTATTTTAGAAAAGATGTATCACATTTGATCAAAAGTTTATTTAATTATAAACACACTGACACAGAAACAAAAAAAATCTTAAACTTCTTGATTGTCTCGACGATTATCAGCGGAGTTCTTGGTCTTGCATTGCTTCAATTTCTAAAGTTTTTCGAAACTAGGTTTTTGATGACTAGTCGTTTAATCACTCTGTCCATTGGCCTTTTGTTAGTCATGACTGCAATTTTACAGATAAAAGCTCCTTCAAAAGGACATCGAAAAGAAATTCATCTTAATGAAAAAGACAGTATTCTGTTGGGAATTGCTCAAGGGTTCTCCGCTTTGCCTGGTCTGTCTCGCTCAGGTTTAACTGTTTCTAGTTTACTTTTTAGAAATATCGATGAAACTTCGGCCCTCCGTCTTAGTTTTTTAATGAGTCTTCCGATTGTTTTTGCGGGAAATATTTTGTTAAACATAAGTGATTTTGTTTTGATAAAAGAACTTTATGTTGGAGTTATATTTTCATTTTTAGCAGGATTATTAACAATTCATCTTTTCATGAAACTCTCAGAAAGAGTTAAGTTTGGCTGGTTTGTTTTAATAATTGCAATCTTAATGATTGCTTCTAGTTTCTTAATTCACTAATGGGGATGCAGGGAGTCGAACCCCGGACACCATGAGCTTCAGTCATGTGCTCTCCCGCTGAGCTACATCCCCATTCAAAAAAGCACGAGTCGGAGTTTTTTAAATCTTATTAACAGCACATTAATCCTTAAATATCTCCACTCTAAAGATTTCCATGGAAAAAATTTACAGGATAAATTATACCTTTAATTTTAATAGCAAATCTGATGAATCTTTTGATGAGAATTATGAACGAGTTAAAGAATTAATTCGTGAATATCCTGCCGTTCCGATTCTATTGCATTTCCCTCACACAAATTTTACCGAAGATCAAAGAGCCAAACTAAAATCTTTAGAAAATGTAAGTTGGGAATAGGCCACTTTCTGTACTTCCCCACTTCACCTCTCATGGACGGAAGTTGTTAACATTCCACTAAGCGGTTTTTAACCTTGCACCAGTCAAGTTGCTCGTTTCATCAAATCCTTCACATCTCAGTTTATCTCACGAATCATTACTCCGTGAAGGCTGTGGCGTTTCTGTAGCAGAGCTTTGCCTCGCGACAATCCATTTTCATGGATGACATTCGCGGTGAGCGGACCTTCCTCAATCTCAGAATTCATTTCAATTCTTGCACATTCAAGTGCAGAGACCGAAGTTAACTACCCAACTTACAAAAATAGGTGTTTTCTCCCTCTTAAAAACTTTACTATTCACTAACTTTTTATACTAAAATTTTCTTCTTCATTGATGCAATCGTGGCACGCAAAATCAAAAGAGGAAATATTCGAAGAACTAAAAACTTCTGAAAAAGGGCTGTCTTCCTTAGAAGCAAAAAAAAGATTGGAAGTTTATGGAGCAAATGCAATTACTGAAAAGAAAAATCCTTCTAGAATATTAAAATTTCTTAAACAATTTAATTCACCTTTAATTTATATTTTAGTCTTAGCAATGATTATATCTTTCTCGTTCGGCCAGATTGTCGACGGATACGTAATATTGGTTGTTCTTCTGATTAACGCATCGATTGGTTACGTTCAAGAGCGAAAGGCAGAAAAAGCAATACAGTCTCTTCAAAAATTAATTGTTTCTTACGCAAAAGTTTATCGTGACGGACAGTTAATTAAAATTCCTTCCTCTCAAGTTGTCGTCGGGGATTTAATTTATGTTGAAGAAGGAGATAAGGTCCCTGCCGATGCACGAATTATCGAAATTAAGGATTTGAGAACCCAAGAATCTTCTTTGACGGGAGAATCTTTACCTGAAGAAAAGAGTTCTAATGTTATCAGTCACGCAGTTTCACTTGTTGAAATGTCTAATATTCTTTTTATGGGAACAATGGTCGTTTCTGGAAGTGCCAAGGCAATTGTCGTAGAGACAGCAAACAAGACTGCGATCGGACAAGTTGCTAAATCTCTGCAAGAAGTAATTCAACCTCAGATGCATTTTACAAAAAAAGTAAATCAACTTGCGTTTCAAGCAGGTATGCTCGCATTAATTGGCGCATCCATAATTTTTATCATCGGTTATTTCTTTAATAAGTTGGAATTTTTTGAATTATTTTTGTTTACCTTAGCATCATTAGTCTCAGCGGTTCCTGAAGGACTACCAGCAGTTTTAGTTATTGTGTTGGCGGTTGGCGCTTCGCGAATGGCAAAAAGAAATGCAATAATTCGACATCTTCCTGCGGTTGAAACTTTAGGAGTAGCGACGGTAATTGCAACAGATAAAACCGGAACTCTTACTCAGAATAAAATTAAAGTTGAAAAAATAATTTCTTCTCAAGGTGAATTTGATGTGTCAGGAAACGGTTGGGAAACACTAGGAAAATTCTTCAAAGAAAAAGAAACAATTAATCCCAGCAAGTTCAAAACTTTAGAAAAAACATTTTCAATCTCAGCTGTTTGCAATAAAAGTAATATTTTGGTAAAAGATGGAGATTATGAAGTTATCGGCGATCCGACGGAAGCATCACTTTTAGTCTTAGCAAAAAAAGCGTCGGTAACAAAAGAAAATTCTTCTGAAAAAATAATTGATGATTTTCCTTTCAGTTCTAATTTAAAATTCAGAGCAACTTTGGTAGAAAAGCAAAATAAAAAAGAGCTTTTTGTCGTCGGAGCGTTTGAGAACATTTTATCTGAATCAATTTATCTTCTGAAAGATCATAAAGAAAGAATGGAGAGGCAAACAAAAGATGAATTAATAAAAAAAGCAGAATCTCTCTCAAGAAACGGTTATCGTGTTTTAGCGATTGCTTACAAAGAATTACATAAAGAAAATGCTGTTTCTCCTCAGTTAGTCCATGATTTAGTCTTTGTTAGTTTAGTTGCAATGAAAGATCCGCCGAGGTTAGAAGTTAAAGATGCAATCAAGAAGGCAAAAGCTGCCGGAATAAGAATAATTTTGAAAACTGGAGATCATAAAGAAACCGCCGTCGCTATTGCGAAAGAAATAGGATTAGTTTGGGGAAAAGATGTAAAAGTTCTGACGGAAGTTGAACTTGAAAGAATGAATCCTTGGGAGTTTAACGAGGCCGTCAGAAAAGTAGATATTTTCGCACGTGTTACACCTAAAATGAAACTGAAAATTATTCAATCTTTGCAAGAGCAAGGAGAAATTGTTGCAATGACTGGAGATGGCGTTAATGACGCTCCAGCATTAAAAAAAGCTGATGTTGGTGTCGCAATGGGAATTATTGGAACGGATGTTGCGCGAGAGTCTTCGGAAATTGTCTTAGCCGACGATAATTTTGCTTCGATTGTGAATGCAATTGAAGAAGGAAGAATCGTTTTCCAGAATGTTAGGCAGACAAGTTTTTATCTGGTTTCAACAAATGTCGGGGAACAAGTTACAATTGTTTCAACTATGGTAATGAACTTACCTTTGCCAATGTTACCTATTCAAATACTTTACCAAAATCTTGTTACAGATACCTTTAACGGAATCGGTCTTGCATTGGAACCGGGACATCACGATGTTCTAAATCAAAAACCTAGAAAAAAGGAAGAGATGATAATTAACAAAGAATTAGGATCATTCATTTTAATCGTCGCTGGATTAATGGCATTGGGAACTGTTCCATTGTTTATCTATTTCTTACCTCAGGGAATTGACAAAGCACACACAGTTGCATTTGCAAGCATGACGCTATTTCAGTTGTTCAATGTTTCAAATATGCGTTCATTAGATAAATCTATTTTCAAAATCGGTTTGTTTTCTAATAAATGGGTGATTTATTCAATTTTAATTTCTCTTGCAGGAATGCTTTCTGTAATTTATTTTTCTCCACTAGCAAATATCTTCGGATTCGTTCCACTTAAAGTTTCAGAAATAATGATAATCGCACTTGTCGCTTCATCAGTTATAATCTTCGGAGAAATTTACAAATTGGTTTTTCATAGAAACAAATCTAACTAAATATCTCCCTCTTAATTGACTTCTGAACACAATCTTTACAAATAACCTTTCCATTTTCCTTTTTAGAATAATCCGGGTCACACATTTTTCCACAAGAGCTGCAGCGTTCCATACAGCTTCGGCAAATCTTTCTTCCTTCCAAGTTTCCAAAATTAACTTTGTCTTTCCATTGACCGCATTTTATGCACCTCACTGCACATTGGTCACAGATTTCTCGTCCGGAATCCGCGCAAGTTTTCTTCATACAAATTTCACAGTAAATATCTCCACATGATTTACACCTTACTCCACAATCCGCGCAAGTTAGATGTCCCGAAGAACATAATATAATCTGATTAACTTTTTTCTTGCAATTATCGCAAACAATATCTGATTTCTCTCCAGTCAAAGGATTCATCTCAAAAGAAATCATTCTAGCAGTTTTATCATTTTTCAGATAAACGTTTGAACTAAATTTCGGAAAATAAATTACCGATGTGTTAATTAATTTATTCTTTATATTTAGACTATGCTTTTGCATTTCATCTTTTATAAAAAATTCTTCTTCACGCGTTGCTCTTTCTTTTTCTTCGCTGTTCTCAAGTTTTTCAATATCTTTCTTTATTTTTTCTATCTTCTTATCAAACTCTGCATTTAAGTTCTTTCCACTTAAAACTGCCTCATCTTTTTCTTTTTCGATCTGCTCAATTTTTTTCTTATTCTTATCCATCTCATCGTAGATCTCTTTAATTTGATTGTGATAATGAGCCTTTATTCTTTCAATTTCTTTATCTAAGGATTCTTTCAAATTCTTTGCAACATCTTGGGTTTTTTCTTTTATTTGCTCTTTAAGTTTCTCTTTGGCAACGTTATAATCCTGATCAATATTCAATATTACTGATTCTCTTTTCTTTGCTTCAATCGTTTTGTATTTTGACAGATCGATATCAAAAATTTGTTTCTTTTTTACAAAAACTGAATTAATTATTTGTTCTTTTTCATTAAGATATTGAAAATATGTCGAAAAAGTAAATCTAGTAAAATACTCGTAAGTTGTACTTTTATTGAATTGCGCAAATTTACAATTCATCAGTGGAGCAATTTTCTCGATTTCTTTTCTGGGGTCAAATTCAAATTCAATCCTTAGTATTGTTGTCTGCCCTCTGTTCTCGAGATAATCGTTTATCGCTTTTATTAAATAGCTTCCCTTAGTTATCAATTCATATTCTCCCTCCTCCTTATCAAAAGAAAAGTAGTATGGCCCTTTCTTCCCGCAGAACTTCTCAAAATCCGCAGGGATTTTCTCGACGGTAATTTTGCCAAGATCATCTTTTACTTGACATTTCAAATTCTCAAAAAATCTGCTAACAAAACTCTTTATCTTAAAACTTTCAGTTTCCATCTTTATCTAAAAATAATTCATTTTCTTTTTTATCTTCTTCATAATCTTCGATTCCCTTCTTGACAATTTCAGCAATCTTGCCAACTTCCATCGAGAAAATATCTAAATTATTTTTTGAATCAATAAATGACTTCATTAAATGTTCTTCTATTTTATTTATTCCAAAATCATTTTCTCCATCCAAACTTAAATTAAACAATATTATTGGCAACTCTCCTATCACTAAACCTACACAACACATTTTATTTATTATTAAATCGACGATGTGCTCTTCCATTGTTCCTTTAGTCGCAAGAGAATAAATGTTCATGTCTCTTTTCTGTCCGATTCTATCAAGCCGCCCGATTCTTTGTTCAACAGACATAGGATTCCAAGGCAAGTCGTAATTAATTAAATTTCTGCAAAATTGAAAATTCAATCCTTCAGCTCCGGTGTCGGTTGAGATAAAAATGTCCGCTTCTTCTTTGAATTGCCTTACTTTTGCAGTCTTTTCTTCTCTGTCTAATCCTCCGGTAAATTCAATAATTCTAAGATTAAGTGGCTTTAATTTTTCAACAATATATCGTAGCGTCGTCGGATGGCGAGTGTAAATTAAAATCTTTTCGTCTTCACTTTGACTTCTTATTTCATTTACTATTTCTAGAAGTTTTTCTATCTTGGAATCTCTATCAAGTGTTTTGTAACTCTCCAAAATATTGCGCGCAATTTCCTTTGTGCTCGGGTGATATCTTCCATCTTCAATAATCCGATTCAAACTCTCCATTGCAGAACGTGAAGAACTCGTCATCTTTGGCAAAATTGCAAATACAATCAACCGCCCATTAATTTGATCTCCGCTTGCTGAATAATATTGTGTTTTCAATAGTTCATATGTAGCATCGTAAATTTCTTTTTCTTTTTGAGTCAATTCCACTGGAATAATTCTTGGAATTCGTCTTTTATAATCAATTTTTGTTTGATCTCTCCGTCGACGAATCATAACTTCATCAAGTCTTTTTTTCAAATCCTTTGGATTCAAGGGATACCTTTTATTTCCTTTGTTCAAGAATTTTTTCCTGAATTCTTTTATCGTCCCTAAATGCCCTCGTTTAAGCAAGTGAAGTAAATTATAGAGTTCAATCAAATCGTTTTGAAATGGCGTCGCTGTCAGAATTAAAAATCTTTTTTTCTGAATCCGATCCACGAACTTCCATCTTGTCGTAGAACGTGCTTTAAGCTTGTGCGCTTCATCAACAATTAACAAGTCCCACGAAAATGAATGAGCTTTGTCGTGGCGGAATTTTCCTTTTTTCTTATCAAATATTTTAACTCTATCCAGTGAAGCAACACCGAAATTTATTTTTCCCCAATCTTGGTCATTCTCAATAACCTTGAAATCCAACTCAAATTTATCTTTTAGTTCTGCAACCCATTGATCAACCAGCGACGGAGGAGTTAAAATCAAAACATTCTTTACAAATCCTCTCATTACTGCTTCTTTGATCACGATTCCAGTTGTAATTGTTTTTCCGAGTCCAACTTCATCAGCTAAAAGTGCAGTTCCATTCATGTCTCTTAGAATTTGCAGCGCCCCTTCACTTTGATGAGGAAGATGGTAATCTAAATTATTTTTTATTTTTTCCCAAGAAACAAGTTCACTGATTTGTTCTTCACCTGAAATTTCTTGTGCGCTGACTTTTAATTCCATTATCTCCGCTGATTCAAATTCATTTTTCTCTATCTTTTCAAATAAAATCTCTTCATCAGAGAAATCTTCATTGATAATTATTTCTGGTCCCATCTTTTAGAAACTTTTTTAGAAAAAGTCTGATCTTTTTAAGTGTTATAGAACTACACTAAAGGGAATAACTTTTTTAACTCAGAATAATTTATATTAAAATGTTAGAAAATATTGTAAAGAGGTCGAATTTTACTGATGTTTTAATTATCGTTATAGCTTCAATTGCTATCGTCGGTGTTTGGCGCGGAACTTGGAATTTGTTTGATCATTTTATTTTTCCAAATAGTTTTATAATCAGTCAACTTGCAACAATTCTCGGCGGCCTAATTATCTTGTTGATAATGGCAAAGATACGATAAGGTGTTGAATAAATTTCTAGAAATCAGTAAAATAAGTAGTAGAAGAATTTGTATTTTCTCAGATAACTAGAGATATAAAATCTCAAGTGAGGCTTTTAGTTGTCATATGCTGAAATTCTCGCCGAAGCTTGAATCTTACACAATGACTCTATCAACGTCATCTTTTTTGACGGCCTTTATTGTCTCGTTTTGCGGATGGCTTCGAGCTTAGATGCATTCAGCTCTTATCCAAACAATGCGTAGCTATGCAGCCTGCCATTTGACAACTGCTCACCAGAGGCATCCAACTACCGTTCCTCTCGTACTAGATAGTTGTTCCACTCAGACAATCACACGCCTAGTAGATATCATACAAACTGTCTCGCGACGTTCTTAACCCAGCTAACGATCCCTTTTAATGCGTGAACTCCGACACCCTTG
>CAZFDH010000017.1:0-16462 GCA_964518155.1 Candidatus Woesearchaeota archaeon | reverse complement strand
ATCGTTTAATTGTAGGTATAGGTGTTAATCCTGAAAAGAGGTATACTTTCTCGCTAGAAGAAAGAACAGAGATGGCAAGAAGATCCTTAACAAAATTTCCTAATGTGGAGGTTGTTTCATTTGATGGGTTGCTTGTAGATTATGCTTATGAGGTGGGAGCGAAAGTAGTTGTGAGAGGAGTAAGAAGCTCTGCAGATTTAGAGTACGAGAAAATTCTTCATCAAGTTGGAGAGAGCCAAAAATTAGGAATAGACACTTACCTATTGTTTGCAAAACCAGAATTAGCCCATGTTAGTTCAAGTGCCGTTAAAGCGATACAAAAAGAACAAGGGCTAATACATGAGTACGTTCCTCTTTACGTAAAACAATGTCTTGAAGCAAGAATTTCTAAACAATACGTCCTCGGAGTTACCGGCGAGATGGGAGCAGGAAAATCTCACGTAAGTAAACAGTTTGTTAAATTAGGGAAAGAAAAAGGTTTAGAGGTTCATAACATTGAACTTGATGAGATTAGTCATCAAATTCTCGAAGATCTAAAACAACCAGCATACGAAAAAGTAAGAGAAGAAATAGAAAAAAATTTTGGTTCAGAAATAAGAAGAGAGGATGGAAAAATAGACCGGAAAAAATTAGGCGAAATCGTGTTTGGTAATCCAGAAGAATTAAGAGTACTGAATGAATTAATGAAAACCCCCGTACTAGTCCGACTAAGAAAAGAAATGTATGGCAGACAGGGATTAATTTTACTAAATGCTGCATTAATTGCCGAAGCCAAAATAAACTATTTATCAAATAATAATGTCCTTATTGTTTATTCTGATAGTAAAACAAGAAATTCTAGATTAGACTCCAGAGGACTAAATTCCCAACAGATCCGAAGAAGAGTCGAAAGTCAATTTAGTTATGAAGAAAAAAGAAGATTACTAGAAGAGGATATTGGCGAAGATTGTCAAGGCAAAATCTGGACGGTAGATAATTCTGAAGGAAAGAATGAAATTGAGAAAACATTTGAGAATGTAATCTCCGAATTAGGGATAAAATGAAAGAGAGATTTGCAGGGCTATGGAAAAGAATTAATGCTCAAGGAGATGCAATTCTCACGTTTGATACTCTCCAAAGAGTTTATTCACAACCAGATAGATTTTATCACAACTTAAACCATATTAGAAATTGTTTAATTGAATTAGACTCTGCAAGAAATTTAGTTGAGAGTCCAGATTTAATTGAATTTGCAATTTGGTATCACGACGCGATTTATAACACTAGGGCAAAGGACAATGAGGAAAAGAGTGCGCAGTTAGCATACAATACTTGTCTACAGTCTAAAATATCCGAATGGTTTACTACTCAAGTAAGCGAATTAATTTTAGCTACAAAACATAATTCAATCTCCTTAAGTGCAAATGCAAAATTGTTAGTTGATATAGACTTGTCGATTCTAGGAAAAGGAGCAGAAGAATTTGATGAATATGAAAGAAACATCCGAAGGGAATATAACTGGGTTTCAGAAGAAGAATTTAGACAAGGAAGAAGTCAGATACTTAAAATGTTTTTAACGAGAGCAGATCAGAATAATTTGTATCTAACTCCATTCTTTAGAGAAAAATATGAAAATCAAGCAATAATTAATCTTAGAAGGTCAATTGAAAAGATTTTATCTCATTCTACCGAAAATAGTCTGCCAGAATCAGGTATTGGACTATTCAATTATATTACACAATCCGAAGAAGAAAGTCACTCAGAAGAGCCAAAGTTATTTCATGATGACGAAGAATCTAAAACTCCTCAATCCCCGGAATCAGGAATAGGGTTATTTAACTATAGGGACGAGAAATAAATCTCACATATCTAAAAATTAATTAAATCTATTTGCCTTTCACTTGACCATTCTGAAACATTTGATCAAGGTAACCTTCTAATCCATGAGGCTCTTGTCTTCTATACAAGTGCCGATCTTGAATTATTCTTTTATAAATTCCCCTAATATCTTCAAGCTCAACTCTTTTTGACGAATCAAAAACCAAAAGTTCAAATCTTAATCCATTTCCTGCTCTGCCTTGATATTTAGTCTGCAAATGCTCTTCATTCTGGATTGGAGCAAACAGCGAGAAGATTCTTCTCTTTATTTCTTCCCTAGACCTTTTATCATTAACAACCAAGAAGTACCAAGTATTCATACGCTCGTCAACTTCAGAACGACGTATATTATACCTTACTTGCCTGTTAACTTCATGAGACATAATTTTTTAAGTGCAAAAAAGATATAAAAATATTATTGTGGCAAAATCGCACAATTAAGCCCATGTCGCATAAGGTCTGGATCAAAGATCCGTCCTAAATGCTCACACCCAAAAAGCCCATGTCGCATAATGGTATTGCATCCGCCTCGAAAGCGGAGCCCTCCGGGGCCCCCAGGTTCGATTCCTGGCATGGGCGTCTTCTAATATTAAACTAAATTATCATTTAATTCTGAATCGAACCCTGGGGTTTCGTTCGAAACTGAAATTTCGGACGAAAGGGAACGAAGTGAACTTCGATTCCTGGCATGGGCGTTTATTTTGCTGAAAGCAAAATTAATTCCGAAGGAATTCTTAACAAAATTCAAAAATTATTTTTGTGAGGTTCGATCGAGTCTTTGACTTTTTTAGAAATTCATTTCAAGAGTAAAAAAGTCGGGGATGAGCATGGCATGGGCGTCTTCTTTATTTAAGAATTATTTCCCCCATCTCCATCTCGGGCGTTCACCGGTTTTATAACCAATGTAGATCATTAAAACAATTAAAACAATAATCGCAATTATATCTAAAAAAACATATTGACTTTGCATTAATTTTGTAAAACTAAAAACTAACCCAAACGCAAATAAAAAAGTTACAAGCCATCCTTCCCAGCTTACAGGATACCATCCCCACCCATAAGTTTTAGCTTTAAACCAAAGTTTTTTCATTATCTTTTTTTCTTATTTTATCTAAACAAAATTCGTCAGCACCATTCAAAAATATTGCAAGAGTTGCCAAAGCTAATGCAAAATCTCTCGCTCCAATTGCACCATAACCAACAATCGTAACTATATGAAGTAAATGTAAACCCAATAAAAGTGAAACAGTTCTAGTGTACAATCCAAGCAAAAGTAAAATTGCAAAAGAAATTTCAAAAATTCCATTAATATAAATTAGGGTGTTAACTGAAAAAGGCAAAAATGCCGTGACATATCCAGGCATTAATCGAGTCCAACTTTCAGGATTAGTCAGTTGAGAAAATCCAAACCACAGAAAAACGATTGCAATTCCAACTCTCAACAAAAGAGGCGAATACCGGCTGTATTTTTCTATATTCATTTTAATTCTCCTTTGTAAATTCCTTCACTTTTTAATTTCTCTACTTGCGACAATCCGTGTTGTCCGCTGAAAGCGCTTTCAAATTCTGCCGCCGTCCCGCAATAAGGTTCAATTGCCGCCGACGATCCAGGGTGTTTTGGAAGCCAAGAAGTAATGTCATAAACTTCACCTTTATAGCTAACCCAGCAATCATCTTTTGAATCATGCATTGATAGTTCGCTTAACAGAACCACATTTGCAGGCATAATCGAATCATTATTTTGAGGCATAGGAGCCGAAGAAGAATCGTTGTTCATCAAAAAAACTGACCCTCCAACTAACACAACAATAATTGCCGCCAATAGTCCAATTTTAAACTCTTTTTTCATTTTAATTATAAAAAAATATCTTTTATAAAAGTTACGCTAAGATAAATATAAAAATCCATTTCCCTATTCTAAAAGAATGAAAAAGAAAATAGAAATTGTCGAGGAGATCGCTCCGGACTTCCATCTAAACGATCTAATGCAGGTAATCATTGGTGCAACAATTCTTGCAATTCCCGTCGGATTTTCTTCAGAAGTATGGAAAATATCCGAAACAATCCCGATTCAAAATGTTGCTGCAATCATAGGACTTTCATTAATGTTCTTGGGAATTTTCACATATTATCATTATCACAACAAGCTTTCAGTAACCAAGCATTGGAATGTTCTTGTGAAAAGAACGTTATTCACTTACATAGTTTCATTTCTAGTAGTTTTTGTAATATTGACTCTAATCCAGAAAGTCTCAATTTTCGATCTTGCAATCGGACTAAAAAGAACTGTCCTCATAACTTTGCCTTCATCAATGAGCGCTACAATTGCTGACACATTAAAATAATTAGAAATATCTTTTCAAGAGTTTGTGTTCTTTAAGATAAAAAACTAAAAACAACCAAGACGCAGCAAGAGTGAATCCCGCCAAAACATCACTAAACCAATGGAACCCAAGATAAATCCTGCTAAATCCTATCAAAAAAGGCAAAGCAAAAAATAATCCTGAAAAGAATTTATTTTTATTCCATAAAAGGATTCCAATAAACCAATAACAGATTGCAGAACCAAAACTATGCATGCTGGGAAACCCAAAGCTTATCGACGGGGATGTCAACGGACGGGCAACTTGTAAAAACTCTCTAAGCAAATAAGCTAAAACGATTCCCGAAAATACGCTCACTCCGTAAAAAAATCCAATCGACTTCTTCTTTTGATAAAATAAAAACAAGACCACTATCAAGGTAAAAAACATCAGAAAAACAAAGTCCCCAAGATAAGTAACATAAAAAAACAAGCTTGAATTAAATCCGACAAAATAATTATTCAGGTAAGAGTCGACTCCTTCAAAAAGATTTAGGGAAAAAAAGATTAACAAAAACAATGCAAAAAATCCTGCCGACAAAACACCTTTTCTCATTGAACAAAAACAAAATCAAGATTAATAAATTTTTAGAAAACGGCCTTTAGAAATTTTTGATTTTCACAAACATCTTAAATTAAGTAGGAATAATTGTGATTTGACAAACTTGGACACCTAAGGTGTTCTAGGGTGGGTGGGCGATTGTGATTTAGCTAAACTTGCAAACGCCAAGGGCGTTTGAGGGTGGGTGGGGGAACAAAAATCACAATTACGAATTGAATTCTGAAAATCAAATTTCAAAGAAAGCATTTCCCTCAGAACTAGAAAACAATAAATAGAATCATTCCCTTAATAAAAAATGAAAAAAGAAAAGGCAACTTTCGCCCTAGGATGTTTTTGGCAGCCAGACATTTTGTTTTCCAAAATTAAGGGAGTAATAAAAACCACCGTAGGATATACAGGAGGAAAAACGAAAAATCCTTCTTATGAAGAAGTTTGCACCGGAAAAACCGGCCACGCAGAAGCAATAGAAATAGAATTCGACTCCGAAAAAATTTCTTATAAAGACTTGTTAAAAATATTTTGGAGAAATCATAATCCTACGACATTCAATCGTCAAGGCCCCGACGTCGGAAGCCAATACCGTTCAGAGATATTCTATCACACGGAAGAACAAAAAAAGCTTGCGCTAGAATCAAAACAAGAAGAACAAAAAAATCACGAGAACCCAATCGTAACTCAAATAGAAAAATCAAAAGAATTTTACCCCGCCGAAGAATATCATCAAAAGTATTTGGAAAAAAGAGGAATTGATTCTTGCCATATTTAGTCTTCTTTTAAGGAGTTAGAGATATTTTTGATTTTCACAAACTTCTAGGAGATTCAAATAAGAAGGGTGGGTCTGAAGCTTTAGATTCAGATTAGAGGGAATTTGGAAAATCAAGATTAATTCAAAACTGACCTTCCTAAAAACTTTTTCTAGAAAAAGTTTTAAACTGAAATTCCCTCGGTAAATTATGAAAAGAGTGGTGGAGGATTCTAAAAGAGTCAAAGATTTAAAACATAAGGCTAGAAGGAGAAGTATCAAGGAAGGAATTTTCTCTTCGGGAAAAACGTCTTTCGGAGATTATTATATTTCACCGTTCGCAATAGCAGTTAATGCAAGTAATTCGGTTGTTTCACTTATTAGCTCAGTTTCAGGTTTAATCGGCCCGCTTAGTCAGATCTTTGGCTCACGTCTAATAGAGAAGTTTCCCCGTAAAAAAATTGTTCTCAGAGCGGTTTTGATAGAATCATTTCTTTGGATTCCATTCGTGATATTATCGCTTTTATTTTACAATGGAATAATCACCAACTTAATCCCTATTTTACTGCTAATTTTCTTTTCAATTTACACTGCTGTTTTGAGTGTCGGTCATCCCGCATGGTTTTCATGGGTGGGCGATCTTGTCGACGAGAGTTACCGTGGAAGATGGTTTTCAAAAAGAAATTTAATAATAGGGGCAACAACAGTGCTGCTGACAATTTCAGCTTCGATTTTCTTGGATTTTATGTCTAAAAATAATTTAAGTATGATTGGATTCTCAATATTATTTGGATTAGCGTTTCTATCTAGAATACAATCTTATAATGTTCTTTCAAAACAATACGAACCAAAACTAAGACTAAAAAAAGGAGACTATTTTTCTTTCAGCGCATTTATTCTGAGGGCGCCGAAAACAAACTTTGGCAGGTTCACATTATTTAGATTCACTTACAGTATTGCTTCTTACATTTCTTCTCCTTTAATCACAATTTATCTTTTGAGAAATCTCCAATTTGATTATTTGACTTATATGATAATAATTATGTCTGTAACAATTTTTTCAGTTTTATCAATGGAAGTATGGGGAAAATTCGCCGATCGTTATGGAAATTACAGAACACTAATAATCTCTTCAATAATGACTGTGACGCTTCCCTTGCTTTGGATAATTTCACCCTCAGTTGTGTTTCTTATTTTTGTTGCAGGCCTGATAACAGGAATTGCAAACGCCGGCTTCAATCTATCTTCAGGAAATTTCATTTACGATAATGTCAGCCACGAAAAAAGAGGTCTGGCAATTTCATATTTCAATATGTTGGATGGCCTAGGAATTTTCATCGGGGCAGGAATAGCCGCAATTTTAATAAAATATTTACAGACTCCAATTCAACCAATAATTGTAATATTTATAATTGGTTTTATTGCCCGATCGCTGGTAGTCTCTCTTTGGATAAATCATATGCATGAATCACGTAAAACTGAGACTTTTGACAGCCGTAAAGCGCTAAACAGCTTAATCCTTCAAGAAGGAAAACCAACGCTAGTTGAAGAGGTTCACGATCTGATGTCAATAAAAAAATATTTAAGAGAAAAATAGCAAACTATTTAAAATAAAGAAGTTAATTATTCTAGAATCCTATAAAATATTTAAACACATTTTAGGTATAATAACTATGTTCGAAAAGAAAAAATGCCCAAATTGCAAAGAGAAAGTGAAAGAAAGCTATGACTTTTGTCCTCATTGCGGATTTAATGTTAGCAAAGGTAGCAAAAAAGAAGATTGGGGAATGCTAGGAAAAAATGACAAGCCATCAATAGACGATTTTATGCTTCCTCCAGGTTTTGGTGCCATCTTCAATCATTTGGCAAAAAACTTAACTAAAGAATTATCCGCTCAGATGAAAGAACTAGATAATGAATTAAAAAAAGAATCAAAGAAAAACAAAACCCAAAAGAAAGGCAGTGGAATAAGCATTAGTATTTCAACTTCTGCAAACAAGCCTCCAGAGATAAAGGTAAGCTCATTCGGTGAGACACCAAAAAATCCAAGAAAACAAGAAAAGCAAACAGAACTACAAATAAAAAATTTATCTGGAGAAGGAATCAAAAGATTTTCTTCTCTTCCTAGAGAGGAACCAAAAACAAACATTAGAAGACTTTCAAACAAAGTAGTTTACGAAATAGAAATGCCTGGCGTCGAAAATCAGAAAGATATCTCAATATCCAAACTTGAAAACAGCATAGAAATAAAAGGTGTTTCAGAAAGCAAATCCTATTTCAAGTTAATCCCCATAAGCTTGCCAATAACAAGTTACAAACTCAACAAAGGAAAATTAATTTTAGAACTTGATTCTGAAGATTAAACAAGCTTCTTCAAAACTTCTTTCCAATTTTTTACACGAATAATATTTTTGTGTTTAGCTTCCCTGTTCCAAGAATAGTCTAAAAGATAAACTTTAATTCCTTTTTGAGCGCATTCCAAGGCATTTTCTCCATTATCTTCAATAATAACTTTTGCTCCTTCAGATATACAAATCTGCGACTTAAAGACAAAATTAAATTTCTTACCGTCGAAACTAGTAGTATGAAAAACCTTCTTGAACTTTTTAGGAAAATGTTTTTCTATCCATTTTGTAGTTTGAGGAACGAAAAGATCATATCTCGCAGTAATAAGTATTAATTCATGTTTTTCATTCAAAATTTCAATAGCTTCTATGACTCCATCAACAGGAGGAATTGTTTCGAATTCTTTTGATCTAAAAAATTCGTGCCAAAGAGGATATAAATCATCCTTAGGAATTTTCAGAGTTTCAGTAAAATTGTAACTTGAAAATTGATCTCTACTAAAAGAACTATTATTTTTTGAATTATACCATTTCAAAAAAACTCCCAACGTGTCACCAAGCGTTTCATCTAAATCAATTGCAATTATCATTATAAAAATGAGGCTGCACGGATTTGAACCGTGGACCCCTGCCTATCTGAGTTTTGAAGGAATTAATCCCGCATATCAGAGCAGTGCTCTAGCCAGGCTGAGCTACAGCCTCATAGAGAAAACAAATAGAAATCGTTTATAAAAGTTATGAAGACTTAGATTTTCTCATTTTTTTATCAAGTTTAAGAATTTCTTTAATTCCCGTCGACCCAAAACCTTTGTCGCTTCGTTCGGTCGAAGAGAGTTTTGAAACTTCTGTAACTTTTACCTTCACAACAGGCAAAATTATCATTTGCGCAATTCTCATTCCTTCCTCAATGTCTACCGACTCTTCTCCAAAATTTACCAAAACGATTGAAACTTCTCCCCTATAACCCGGATCAAAAGTTCCAGCGACGGTGTGCACATTCATTTTGTTTACTATCCCTGCCCGATCCCTTATCAAACCAACATGGCCAGGAGGAATTTCAATGATTAATCCGGTTTTAACAACCTTCTGCTCCATTGGATAAAGTGAAACACTTTCATTCGCTCTCAGATCCAGACCCACGTCACTACTAACTGCATATTCCGGAAGCGAAACATCTTTGGTTAATTTCTTAACATTTAGAACAACGTCACTCTCTTTCATAATCTACGATCGATTGCGCACTTTATAAATTTTACACACATAACCTTTAAAAACCACATTTCAATAAAATAAACATGGCAAATGGAATGTATCATTATCTAAAGCAAGCATGGAATAATCAGTCCTCCAAAGAGAAAACTCAGAAGATGACCGAATGGAGAAAGTCGGGAGCATTTGTTAAACTTGACAAGCCTTCGAGAATCGACCGTGCAAGAACTCTTGGTTACAAAGACAAAAAAGGATTCGTAGTTCTTAGAGCAAAAATAAAAAGAGGGGGCCACAAAAAGCCTAGACCTGCAAAGGGAAGAAGATCAAAGAGAATGACGATAAGGAAAACTTTGAAAATGAATTACAAATGGATTGCAGAACAAAGAGCAGAAAGAAAATACAGTAATCTTGTGGTGTTGAATTCCTATCCAATAGGCAAAGACGGAATGAATTATTTCTTTGAGATCATAATGGTTGATCCATCAAAGCCTGAAATAGCAAACGATCCTCAAATGAAATGGGTGGCAAACAAAGTCAATCAAAAAAGAGCATTAAGAGGACTTACAAGTTCAGCTAAAAAATCAAGAGGGTTAAGAAACAAGAGTCCTACAAACAAAGTAAGACCTTCTGTTAGAGCTGGCGGACGAAAAGGAAAATAATTATTCTTCTAAATAAATTCTGTTATAAGCGCTCATCATATAATATCCTAATTCATAAAAAGTTCTTTCAGCTAAAGAAAATTTGCTTAATCTTAAATTAACTTTTTTCTCCAGCCAAACATTTCTTGCAACAAATTTGCCGTGAGAGTAAGCCCGTGAAAGCTTTTTTACTAAATTCATGATCAGATGCATAAATCTCACAATATAAATCTGTCGCCCGCAAACTACAAAATTTTTTAAATGATCCCCTCTTTGAAAAACAATGGCACATGAACTACCAAAATTAGGATATTCTTACGATGCATTAGAACCTTACATTGATGCGAAAACAATGGAAGTTCATTATACAAAACATCATCAGGCCTACATAGACAAATTAAATGCTGCATTAAAAGACTACCCTAAATTAGAAGGAGTTTCAGCTGAACAATTAATGCTGGAATTCAAAAATGTCCCAGACGAAATCAAAAACGCTGTCAAAAATCATGGCGGCGGTCACGCTAATCATTCATTCTTTTGGCCTCTCTTAAAAAAATCTAACCCAGAAAACAATAAGCCAAAAGGAGAAATTGCTGAGGAAATAAAAAAGAAATTTGGATCATTTGAAAAATTTAAAGAAGCGTTTTCGGCTGCTGCCACTTCTCGGTTCGGTTCCGGTTGGGCATGGCTTGTCGTCGATAAAGAAGGCGCGTTAGAAATTATTGATACTCCAAATCAAGATTCTCCTTTAATGCAAGGACTAACTCCAATTCTCGGCATTGATGTTTGGGAGCATGCATATTATTTAACTTATCAAAACCGAAGAGCAGAATACGTTGAGAACTTTTTCAAAATAATTAACTGGGAAAAAGTCGAAGAAAATTTTAGGAATGCTTCTGACTAAAAAGTTAAAAACTCATTTTCATTAAAGATTTGATGGAGGTGAATATTTTTCAGATTTCTGCAGTATTAGGTTTAATTTTTATTATAATTGCAATTCTTTTCGAGAAGCCAAAAAAGCAATACACTTGGTTTATCGCCGGAGGAATTTTATTAACCGTCTACAGCGTTTATCTTAAAGACCTAATCTTCATTTTCCTGCAAATAATTTTCACTCTCGCTGCAGCTTACAAATTAATTAAAAGTCAGCAAAAGAAAAAATGAAATACGCAAAACTTGTTGAACTCTATGAAGCGCTTTCTAGCACAACAAAACGTTTAGAAAAAACAGAAATTCTTTCAAAGTTTTTGAAAACAATAGAAAGTTCAGATAAAGATGTTATGTATCTTCTCCTGGGAGAAATTTATCCCGAATACGACGAGAGAAAAATAGGAATTTCAAACCAGCTCGCAATAAAAGCAATTTCAAAATCAACCGGAACAGAAAGCAAAAAAGTCGTCGAAGAATGGAGAAAAATTGGAGACCTAGGAAAAGTTGCCGAAAAATTAACCGCCAAAAAAAAGCAATCAACATTGCAGTCTCATATTTTAACAACTGAAAAAGTTATTTCTAATCTAAGAAAACTTCCCCAGCTTCAAGGAAAAGGAACAATCGACAAAAAACTTGCTCTAATCACAGAACTATTAACTTCAGCCTCGGCACTTGAAGCATTGTATTTAACTAGAACTCTTCTGGCAGATTTAAGAATTGGAATTCAGGAAAGCACCGTTAGAGAAGCGCTGGCATTGGCATTTTTCCCTGACGATATCGCAGAAGCTCCGGGCATAATTCAGAGCGCAATTGACAATTCTAATGATTTAGGAGAAGTTTTCCAGCTTGCAAAAAACGGCAAGTTAAAAGAATTAGAGAAAGTTTCTCTTCACGTCGGTAAACCTATTAAAGCGATGCTAGCACAAAAAGTAACAAGCGTCGCAGACGGATTCAAGGCGCTCGGAAGACCTTGCGCAGTAGAATACAAATATGATGGATTTAGATTGTTAATCCACAAAAATAAAGATAAAGTAATCTTGTTCACCCGTAGATTGGAGAATGTTACAACGCAATTTCCTGAAATAATAGATTACATAAAAAAATACGTCAAAGGAGACTCGTTCATTCTAGACTCAGAAGCAGTCGGCTACGATAAAAAAACAAAAGAATACCAATCATTCCAGCACATAAGCCAAAGAATAAGAAGAAAATACCATATTGAAAAACTGCAGGAAGAATTGCCGGTAGAGGTTAACGTCTTCGACATTTTGTATTACAACGGAAAATCACAACTCGACGAGCCATTCGAAAAACGTGCGCAGCTAGTCAGAAAAATTTTGCAAAATCATCCTTACAAAATAATCACTTCCAAACAAATCATAACCGGCGACGAGAAAAAGGCCGAAGAGTTTTATAAAAAAGCCCTTCAAGACAATCAAGAAGGAATCATGATGAAAAATCTTAAAGCTCCTTACAAACCCGGTCGAAGAGTTGGTAACATGCTTAAATTAAAACCGGAAGAAAAAGATTTGGATTTAGTAATTACCGGCGCGGAATTCGGAACAGGAAAACGTTCAGGTTGGCTTTCTAGTTTTATTATTTCTTGCCGCGGAAAAAAACACGGAGAATATCTTGAAGTCGGAAAAGTTTCGACCGGCCTAAAAGAAAAAGAATCCGAAGGAATTTCTTATGAACAATTAACAAAAGTGCTCAAGCCATTAATTACAAAAGAAAGCGGAAAAACTGCTTCAATAAAACCCAAAATAATTTTAGCGGTAACTTATCAAGAAATTCAACGCTCTCCAAATTACCAGTCAGGCTTCGCGTTAAGATTCCCTCGCTTTACTGCACTACGTCCAGACAAACCTCTTTCAGAAATCGCTGACCTCGTTGAAATCGAAGAAGCTTTCGAAAAACAAAAAAGAAATTATCAATATGGATAATTATGAGACGAATTATCTAAATTGTGAGCGAAGCGAACGTAATGAAGGGTTGCTGGTGGGGACGTGGAGGATAATGAGCCAAATACAAAAAAGAAATTATCAATATGGATGACTTTTCACCCTCGAAGCCTTTATAAACCCTTCTTGCCCTCTATTTATACTTAACAATTGAAGAAAATGGCAGAATCAAAAGCTTCAAGCTACAAAATACAAAACATTGTTGCAACTGCTTCTTTGGGAAAGCCCGTTCCATTAACAAAACTTGCTCGAACTCAACCAAACACTGAATATAATCCTGAAACTTTTCCTGGTCTTGTATTAAGAATAAAAGAGCCAAAGTCCGCAGTTTTAGTTTTCTCATCCGGAAACTTGGTTTGCACCGGAACAAAATCAATCGCGCAAGTAAAACAAGTAATTGAAGCAGTAATAAAACAATTAAAAAAAATAAACGTAAACATCACAACCGTTCCAAAAATCACAGTTCAAAACATAGTCGCTTCAGGAAACATCGACTTAAAATTAAACTTAAATTTCCTTGCATTAGAAATGGAAAACACTGAATACGAACCGGAACAATTCCCTGGACTAGTTTACAAATTAATTGAACCAAACGCAACATTTTTGCTTTTCTCAAACGGAAAACTTGTTTGCACCGGAACAAAAAACAAGCAGCAACTTGAAGACTCAATGGACCAGCTTTTGAAAAACGTCAAGCAAGCATTGAAAAACTACTAATTTTAACCACTTTCCAATAATCCTTACACTATTTAGACTTCCGTCTGTTATAACAAACTATAAAAAATGTTCATATATCCTAAAAGAGTAAAAGATGACAAAAGAGATTGACGCCCCGACAGAAGATTTGGCTGAGCTGGAACCAACCGAACTGGATGGGCAGGAAAAAGAGAGAAGGACAAAAAACGAAGAGCTTTTAATAGAAGCAAAGAACTTCTTTGACGCTTACAAAAAAGAATTCGGAGAATCGTTAAGAAAGGGAAATAATGTAATCTTTCTGGACTTCATGAGGTTAACCGAATTTTCAAACAAGATTTCTGAAGAAATAATCTCCAATCCTGAAGAAACTCTTCGCCTAATTGAAATTGCAATTGAAGAGTCTGGCCTTGTAAAAAACGTCCGTGTCCGTTTGACTAATCTTCCTCCTTCACACGAAATAAAAATAAGAAACATCCGTTCGCGTCATTTAAACGAATTGATTGTCATTGAAGGGATTATTCGTCAGGCTTCGGACGTTCGTCCCCAAGTTGTGAACGCAAAATTCGAATGTCCTTCTTGCGGAACAATAATTTCAGTTCTACAAATCGAGAAAAAATTCCGCGAACCAACAAGATGTTCTTGCGGTAGAAGAGGAGGATTCCGTTTAATCTCCAAAGAAATGGTTGACACCCAAAGACTTGTCGTCGAAGAATCGCCCGAATCACTTTCAGGAGGAGAGCAGCCAAAAAGAATAAATGTATTTGTAAAAGAGGATTTAGTCGAACCGCGAATGGAAGAAAAAACTACTCCTGGTGCAAGAGTAAAAGTTATCGGCGTATTAAAAGAAGTCCCAGTCCCTTTAACTACCGGAGGAATGTCAACTCGTTTCGAACTCGCCGTTGAAGTAAATAATTTAATTCCGATGGAAGAAACTTTTGAAGAGCTCGACATTTCAGAAGAAGATGAAAGACAAATTTTAGAACTTGCCGAAGACCCGGAAATATTTTCTAAACTAGCATTAAGTATTGCTCCAAGTGTTTGGGGTTATGAAGAAATCAAAAAATCTTTAGTATTCCAGCTTTTTAGTGGAGTTCAAAAAGTTCATCCAGACGGATCAAAATCACGTGGAGATATTCATATACTTTTAATTGGTGATCCAGGTGTAGCAAAATCAGTAACACTTGGCTTTATGGCAAATATTTCTCCTAAAGGTCGTTACGTCGTCGGTAAATCTGCTTCAGGAGCAGGACTTACGGCAACAGTTGTACGTGACGAATATCTTAAAGGTTGGTCTTTGGAAGCAGGTGCAATGGTTCTTTCAAATAAAGGATTAGTTTGTATTGACGAACTGGAAAAAATGGATCCGCAGGACCGTTCCGCCATGCACGAAGCAATGGAGCAGCAAACAGTTACAATTTCGAAAGCAAACGTTCAGGCAACTTTACGTGCGGAAACTTCTGTCTTAGCAGCAGCAAATCCAAAATTCGGTCGTTTCGACCCTTACCAGCCAATCGCGCAGCAAATTGATATTCCTCCGACACTGATTAATCGTTTCGACGTAATCTTCACACTTAGAGATATTCCAGACACTTCAAAAGATGAAAGAATTGCAAATCACGTTCTTACAGGTCATGAAAGAACTGGCGATGGAATGTTAGTCACAAGAGATTTATTTAGGAAATATGTTGCTTATGCAAAACAAAGAATAAAACCAGTTATATCAAAAGAAGCGGCCGAAGAAATAAAAAAGTTTTATGTTGAATTAAGAAACAGGCCTGTTTCATCCGAGGCTGCGCTTAGACCAATTCCCATCTCTGCTCGTCAGTTGGGAGCGTTAATAAGAATGGCCGAAGCATCCGCAAAAATTCGTCTTAGTAAAGTTGTCTCAAAAGACGACGCCGAAAAAGCGATCGACTTAATGAAATATTACCTAATGCAAGTTGGTTATGATTATGAAACGAAAACATTTGATATTGACAGAATTTCGACTGGAATGGGAACATCCCAAAGAAATAAAATTATAACTGTGAGAGAAACAATTGCAGAGCTAGAAAACCGCTTAGGAAAATTAATTCCGGTCGAAGAAGTTGAAAACGCGCTTGAAGGAAAAATGTCAAAAGACGAAATTGACGAAGCAATCTCAAAATTAAATTCATCCGGAGACATATTCAAACCTCGTCGTGGATATGTTCAAAGAACATAATTCACACCATAAAAACTTATAAACATCTTCAAATTTTCCCAGTTATTAAAAGAGCAAAATGGCAGAAGAACAATTCAAACGAAATATTGCATTCAAATTAAGAATCGGAGATTTGCTTATTGGAAAACCTATTACTGAAAACGAAAAATTTTCTTTCCTTGATTTAGGAAACAAAAGAATCATTCGTGTGAACATTGTTGGAAATATTGTAGACAAATATGAATCTCAAGGTGAGAAAAAATATGTCTTCTTCAAAGTCGACGACGGATCAGGCCAGATTTCACTCAAAGCATTCGGCGATGACTTTGAAAAATTCAAAAACTTAACTCAAGGTTTAACTGTAGTGGTAATTGGAAACTTAAGATATTTTAACAATGAACTTTATATCTCTCCTGAAATAATAAAAGAACAAGATCCTCGTTATCTTCTCGTAAGAAAACTTGAAACAGAAAAAGAACGGTCTAAGCTTCCAACTCCAATGGAAAAACAGCAAATAGTTGCAGTCAAAGACCAGATTCTGGATTTAATCAAAAACTCCGACGAGGAAGGCGGAATCGAAACCGAAGAAATTTTAATGAAATTAAGAACAACTCCTCACGACATAATTAACCAGGAAATAAAAAAACTTCTCGAAGAAGGAATAATATTCGAACCTCGCCCAGGAAAAGTTCGTTGGCTGGGATAATCAAGCTCTAGATAATATTTCTCTATAGAAAGCTAATTGTTCTTTTCTTGCTTCTTCATCTAGATATTCTAGTTCAGGAAAGATTAAACATTCATAAAGAATGCACTCTGCCTCTTCTTCAACATCCAATGAATTATATTTAGACCTCCGAGCATCTTCTCCTAAGCACATAAATCTCTGATAAGCCTCATAAACTAAACCTGAAACACCTCCTGGGAGAGCCCCTGCTTCTTCAAAAGCGCCAGCATTCGCCCGACATTCTCGTCCAGGTT
>CAZFDH010000016.1:0-16515 GCA_964518155.1 Candidatus Woesearchaeota archaeon | reverse complement strand
CTGTGTTTTATAATTATTGCTTATCTTGTGATATCATTTCAATTCAGGAGGTTGATCTGTCATGTCCTACTTCTACGGAGTAAAAGTAAACGGAGTTTATCTTGAATATTTAAAATGCCCTGTGTGTGGAGAGTGGAGTCATATTTATTTCTATAGATGACAATGAATTCGCCCAACTAAAGATATTATGTGATGAAGTTTTTGGAGAGAAAAATTTTATAATTGATGTAATATGGAATTCGAGAAAATCCGTATCCAATGACGCAATAATATCTTTAAATCATAATCACACATTTCTATATGCTAAAAATATCAGCAAACTACAAAAAATAAAAAAGGAATTTAGACTTAAGGCCAATGGAGAGAAGTTTTCAAATCCAGATAAAGACCCTCGTGGAGATTGGACTGCAGACCCATTCGATGCACCAAACATAAGACCTAATTTAACTTATCCAATAAAAAACCCTAAGACTGGAGAAATTTATATGCCTCCAAAAGGAAGATGTTGGAGAACAACAAAAGAAGAATTTCAGAGATTTTTAAAAGAAGGAAGAATAATATTTGGGAAAACTGGTAATTCAAAACCACAATTAAAGAGGTATTTAAGCGAATGCGAGGATAGAGGGCTTGTTTCAAAATCTATTTGGGACGATGTGGGAACAACCACTAATGGAACTCAAGAATTAGAAGAGATATTTGGTGAGAAAGTTTTCAACAATCCTAAACCAATTAGTCTAATTATGAAAATTCTTGAATTATCTACAAAGGAAGACTCCATAGTTCTTGATTTCTTTGCGGGCTCTGGAACTACAGGCCACGCAGTATTAGAATATAACAAACTTTATGGTGGAAATAGAAAGTTTATTTTATGCACGAATAATGAAGAAAATATTTGTTCCGGAGTATGTTATCCCAGAGTTGAGAAAGTAATCAAAGGCTACACTACTCCTACAAAAGAAAAGATAGAAGGTTTAAGCGGAAACTTAAAATATTTCAAAACTGATTTTGTGGACTCAGCACCAACCGACCAAAACAAAAAGAAGATAGTTGATAAATCAACAGAAATGATTTGTATTAAGGAAAATGCTTTTGAGCCGATAGTAGAAAAAACAAGTTATAAAATATTCAAGAATACTGACCATTATTTAGGGATTATCTTCGATGAAGAAAATATAGAAGACTTTGTTAAAGAAGCAAAAAAACTAAAAGACAAAATAAACGTTTATGTTTTCTCTTTAGACGATAGTGTGCCAGAACAAGAGTTTAAAGAACTAAAAGGAAAAGCAAAACTATGTGCTATTCCAGAAGCAATACTTCACGTTTACAGGAGAGTGTTCAAAGATGATTGAATTAAAAGATTACCAAGACAAAGCAATAGAAAAGTTAAAGTCAGAAACAATAGAGTTACTAGAATCTTCTGAAAATAAGATTTGTGTTTTCAAGGCTCCGACAGGTTCAGGAAAAACTTTAATGCTTGCAGAGGCCTTAAAGAGATTAGTTACAGAAAGAAAATACAAAAACGACCTTTCGTTTATTTGGATTTCAGTTAATCAGTTGCACGACCAAAGTAAAGATAAGTTAGAACAATATTACGAAGATAGTCGAGTCCTAAAATGTTCTGATTTTGAAGACCTAGAAGATAAGAAGATTGGGAAGAATGAGATATTATTCTTTAATTGGCAAAGTATAAACAAAAGTGGAAATATTTTCATTAGAGAAAATGAACAAGACAATAACTTGTCAAATGTTGTTTCAAATACAAAAGATGAAGGCCGAGAAATTATTCTAGTGATTGATGAAAGCCATCACACAGCAAAAGCGGAAAAATCAAAAGAAGTAATAAGAGACATCGCTCCTAAAGTGACTATTGAAGTTTCAGCAACTCCACAAATTAGAGAAGTATCAAGAATTGTCGAAGTAGACTTTCAAGCAGTTAAAGACGAAGGAATGATAAAGAAAGAAGTTGCTATAAATTTAGGGATAGACAAAGAGACAATTAATGGTAAAAGCACAGATGAATTTATTATAGAATGTGCTTTAAAGAAAAGAGAAGAATTAGTTAAGGCCTATAAAAAAGAGGGTTCTAATATTAATCCCCTAGTCTTAATCCAGTTGCCCGACGCCAAAGCAGGAGTGATAGATAAAAAAGAAGATATAATTAAAACTCTAAAAGACAAATTCAAGATAACAATAGAGAATCGTAAACTCGCAATTTATTTATCAGAAAAAGACAATAAAGTAAACTTAGAGAATATAGAAAAATTAGATAATGAAACAGAAGTCTTAATCTTCAAACAGGCCATAGCATTAGGTTGGGATTGTCCGAGAAGTTCAATTCTAGTTTTATTTAGAGATTGGAAAAGCATTGTGTTCTCAATCCAAACAATCGGCAGAATTATGAGAATGCCGGAATTTAAGCATTACGACACAGAAGAATTAAACAAAGGCTATGTTTTCACAAATCTTTCAGATGTTGAAATTGCCGAAGATATTGCGAAAGATTATATTACCGTTTATGAGGCCAGAAGAAAAAAAGAATACAAAAACATAGATTTACAATCAGTTTATCTTAAGAGACAAAGAGAAAAGACTAGACTCTCTGGTAAATTTTCAAAGATATTTTTAGACATAGCAAAGAAAGACAGGATACACACTAAGATTAATTTACAACCAACAAAATTAGTAAATGCTATAATGGTGGATGGAAGAGTAGAAAAATTAGATGAAGTGCAAGTTGTAAAACATGGCGGAGAAATAAAAATTAAGATTACTGAAAAAGAACTTCAATATCGGTTTGATTTGTATATTCGTTCTGTTTGTTCTCCATTCGCTCCAGCAGACTCTAGTGGTAGAATAAAAACTGCATTGTATAAATTCTTTGAGGAGACTCTTAAAATCTCAGACTACACAAAGATACAAGAGATAATTTTGGGAGAGGAGAATAACCAATTAATTACAGACTATGTAAACAAAGCAAAAGAAGATTATAGTCTTAAAGTTGTAAAAGAACTTTCTGAAAAAAGAGAAACAGAACATACTGTTTGGAATGTTCCAGAATCTATAAGTTTCAATTCAAGATACAAGCCAGTAGATTACAAAAAATCTATTATGAAGCCTAACTTTGAAAAGTCAGGAAGTCAGCCAGAAAAAGATTTTGTTGAATTGTTAGAAAGCAAGAATAAAGTTTTATGGTGGTTCAAGAATGGAGAGTCCGAAAAGAAATACTTTGCAGTCAAATATGCGGACAAATACGGAGTTGAAAGAGCCTTCTATGTAGACTTTATTGTAGTAATGGAAGATGGAAGTATAGGGCTATTCGATACTAAGTCTGGAAGAACAGCAGAAGACGCAAAAGAGAAAGCGGAGGCCTTAGCCAAACACATTGAAGAACATAGCAAGAAATACAAAAAGAAGTTATGGGGTGGAATTGTTGTTTTCAAGGAAGGCAGTTGTAGATACCACGAAGGAAAGGATTATTCTTTCAATGAGAACAAATTAGGCGAAAGTTGGAAGTTCTTGTCTTTCAAATAAATTCTCTAATTATTGGACAATATCTTTGTGTTGAATTTCTTATTACTTTGGCATAAACAGAGGCCTTATCATTTTTGAGTATTTTAGATAAAGCTCTAGTCCAAGATTCTAAAGAGAGGGTTTGATAGTCTAATAAATTATTTATAGAAAATTCTTGTTTTATTGCGTCTTCTTTCGAGATTATTTTTTCTCTATCTTTTGGAGGAATTTGTTTAATAAAAATCTTCAATGAGGCCAATTTTAAAATCTCGTTTAACTTTTGTTCATTTATTTGCATTTTATTAAGATTGCTAAACTTAGAATAATATGAAGTAAACTCTCTATCAAATGAAGAAAAATTAACATATCCCACACTCAAATGTGCAGGAAAAATCTTTCCAATAAAATAACTTAGATTAAACAATTTTTTATCTTTGGTTTTATTATAAAGTTCTGGATTATTTTTTTGTAAGTTCAATAAGATATTCTTAAATGAATTTCTCATTTTCTTTTTTATATATGCCTCTAAATATGTAACATCATCTAAAGGTCTAGGAAGAAACTTAGCACCAATAACATGGAAAAAATAAGAACCGTGAGCAAATCCCACAGGAACAAATCCCAAATCATTTAAGATTTTATTTATTGGTTTTTTCTTATCTGGAAAATACTGGAGTAGTTCTTGCTTTATTCCACGATTATAATGATACAATATAACAAATGGTTCTTGATTAAGACTTTTAATTAAATCCTCTTCTCTAATAATTCCTTCACTTAAAAATTCAGATATTATTTTTTGCCTGTCTTCCAACTCAACATTTTTCTTTGTGACTTCTCTTTCTATTATTATAATTCTCTCATCTGTAAGTTTTCTTTCTGCTTCTTCTATGCTGTCTTTGTTTTTCTCTCTTATTTCCTTAATTAAAATTATTAAAAGAGATAAAATGGCAACTGCCAGAGAGATAAGTCGATGAACTTGGAAATATTCCAAAATTATTAGAGCAATAGAAACAATCGAAACCAAGCTGATTAGAAAGTAATCGCTTATCTTTCCAAAGTCTATTTTTCTCATAACTCTTTGGATATTTTTAACTTAATAGACTTTTCCAGAGAAATTTAAATTATTGAACCTAAATCAACTTTAATTTTTTAGCACAGTCCTTACAAACATAATTCTTAACCTTCCCAAATAAATACCTTTGATAAGGGTACCCTTCACTAAATATCTTCTTACAATTCTTACAGGTCATCATTTCTCTTTGTTGATTAGCTATTTGAGTTGCAAGAATCTGACTTTTTATTAGAGCTTTCTCTTCCGGAGTGTCATCCATTGCCTTCCAGAGTTTTTTAATTATTCCCATTTTGCTATCTGTGTAATTACACAGTTGCGATATTTAAGAATATCTGTGCTTTTATACAGATGTCAAGAAGGAACATACTTGAAGTTATAACTGCTATAAAGAAGGTTTTGAGAAACGAGGAACTGTCTGTTAAGGCTATTTCAGAGAAAATAGGCTCCCAGTGGGAAACAACAATTAAGGCTTTGGAGTTTATGAAGAAAGAAGGGATGGTTAAAGAAAGGTTGGGAAAACAAACATATAAGCCAGAAAGACTTTTCACTTTAAACAGATAAAATTAATTGAGGTATAAGATTATGTGGTTGAAGTTTTTACACAGGAAACCCCAAGTAGCAGTGTAGTTACTGCTTCTGGAAGCATTACAGCACAAGCACCTATGACACCGTCCTTTTATAGTCAAACTGTCCGTAAGTGTCCATAAATCCCTTTTCGATTTTTTCCCAGTAAATAACTCGTTTAATAGCTATTTTTTAATTGACCAATTAAGGGACACTCTAAAGTAAATTATCTTCTGTGTTCTAAAATAATTTTATGAACAACACTCTTTGAGATATTCTTCTTATTTCTATTCTTATCATAATAAAAAACTTCTTTAGATATTTCTCTTATAGACATACCGCTATCATAAAAAAATAAAACATCCCTAAGAACATCTTTGTTTACGATGTTTTTTCTGCCCCATTTATTTCCCTTATATGAAAAAGTATTTCCATCTTCTCTACGAACGGCAGATTTAACTCTCTCACTTTTCTTTTTACTTTCTTCTTCCGCAATCCAAGAAATAACCTGCAACATTAAATCGTTCATTATTTCATTAAAGGGTTCGGGTATTCTCTTTATATCTTCAAACCAAGATTGTCTAAAAGAATATATGTTTAAACCAAGTTTAGAAGAGTTTCTTATAAAATCAACAGTCTTTAATCTATTTCTATAAAGCCTGTCTAAATCCCATACAATCAAATTCTTTATTTTCTTTTCTTGAATAGCCAACCTAATCGAGTTAAAAACTGCCCTCTCTACATTATCTTTGAAGGCAGACTTCTTCTCAGGAAATACATCGTATTCTTTCAATCCAAGTCTTCCGGCCAACTCTTCACAATCCTTTAATTGATTCTCTGGATTTTGTTCTTCTGTCGAAGTTCTAAGATAAATTACAGTCTCTTTCATCTAAATATCTTCTTCCTCCTTTGATTTTTTTGTCCTAACCCAAACACCGACCCCATTGCTTGAATAGTCTGGCTCTTTATCTGATTTTTTATTTTTGTTCTTGAACACATTAATGTATTCGTGTCCGACTATCTTTATAGACAGATATTTCTCGCCTGCTTCCAATTTATTATTGCTCATCTTCTTTTTACCTCCTTTCAATTAATACTAATAACCGACATCACACACAATAACTACAATGACTTGTGTTGACGGTTATTAGCTATACTTTGGCCAATATTTTTCCATAAACCTCCTAGTATCAAATTTTGGATAATAAACGAACATTTTTCCCCTCCTGCCTTTTGGGCTTTTAGTCCCAGTCTCGATTAACTTTCTGAAAATCAGTTTTTGAAGTAATCTTTCAAATTGCCTTTGAAGTAAAACCGGCTCGCTATTATCTCTAGCACATTGTGAGTAAAAGTTATAGACTTCTGTACTGTCTGCATAATTTTCAATTTCTTTTATCGCAATTTTTGCTATTGAGGCCATTATTAATTGTTGTTGAGTTGGAAGATAAGCAAAAGCCTCATCAAATTCCATATCTTCTACCCTATTTTTCGCCTCCTCAAAGAGTTCGACAGTTAACCTACATTTATTTTTTTCAGCTAAACAAGAAATTTCGTATAAGAGATTTAATGCCTCCCTTATATCACCAGTTGTTTTAAAAATCCATCTGGATATTTTTGCTATTGCTTCAACATCATAATTCTTTGAAACTAAACCGATTTTCGCCCGATGTTTGAGTATCTCAAACATTTCATCAAAGAAATATTTTGGAACAAATCTTTTTTCAGGAGATAATCTGCTTATAAGTCTTGCATCTAATTTATTTAATGCGGTGGGTTCATTAGAAATTAAAATAATGTTACTATTTGTAGATTCTACAATTGGATTAAAAATTTGTTGATGGTCTCTTTCTTTATTGATTAATTTATCCACTTCATCAAAGATAAAAACTATTTTCTTTTTTCTTTTTGTGGTTAACACTTTTGCCAATTCCTCAGAAATTCCTGCTCGTATTCTTCCAGTTGGCCTTATAGAAGTTGTTTTAATAGATTCTATTATCTTCATTCCAACAGAAGTATACGTATCATACCTAGAACAATTTATGAAAACAATGAGAACGTTATCAATTTTTTCTATTGCTTTCATTACGCTAGCTGTCTTACCGGTTCCAGTATCTCCCTGCAAGAACATATTTCCAGTTCCGATTTTTATTTTCAGATTGATGTCTCTAATCAAATCTTCCCGAAATAATAATTTATCTGGAATATAATTGCTTCTAAGTTTTTCAGCGTCCTTTATTATTTTCATTTTTCTCCTTCTCCAACAATTCTATTATTTTATTTAGCTTCATTTCTTGAGACAACTCGTTCAAAGATTTTTCAAGCATATAAGAAGTCACGGTCTTCCCTTCTGATTTAGCCAACGCTTTTATCCGCCGTTTTATAGATTCAGGACATTTAAGCTGAATAAGAGAATTACTTTTTTCATTCCAGATTAAGAAAGTTTGGTTACTCATTTTCTGCCCTCCAAAAATTTCTCTATGGCTTTTCTGATAAAATAAGCTTTAGTTCTCTCTTCTTTCGTCGCTAATTTGTCTAACTGTTCTTTCATTTCCTTAGGGATTTTGAATATCATCACTTCCATTTTATTATATGAATTAAACTCCTATAATATATTTAGAGTAATTAGTATATATAAATCTTTCTATTAAGGGAAGTCAATTCCCATAAAGAATATTTCGATAGATTTATAACTATTAAGGGACTTTATTTCTTATAATGCCGAGAGAAAATTGGAGAGAACGATTGAAAAAGATTAAATTTAGTATTCAGAGGAAGGTATCAATAGGAATTGCGGGTGAATCGACAGAGGAAGAGGGACGTATATTGTTAAAACTTTTAGCAAATGATTTGAGATTAGATATATTATGCTACATAGTGAAGAATGAAGAAAAGGAAATTAATATCTCGAAACTTCAAGAAGATATAAATAAGAAGCGCTCTAAAAAAAATCAATTAGATTACAAATCTTTTTTGTTTCATCTGAAAGTATTAGAAGAAGCGGGATTAATCAAACTAGAAAAAAAAGAAAGGGTAAAGGGACGACCAGTCATGATAACTTCTTCACAAGAACCACAAGAAATTACAATCTCTTGGGGGAGCCTCAAATTTCCAGTCATCAAAATAGATAAAAAACAAGTCAAGACGTCCAATGAATCCTAAACCCAATAAAATTACACAAAAAAACTTTCCAGAATAGTAAACAACAGCGACGGAAAAACAAAGAGAGATAAGCAAAATGGAAAAAGAGTATATTAAACCACACTCACAAAAAGGTTTAAATCATTTCAATAACTTAGAAAGGGGAGAATAAGGCGTATAGCGATGATATTTGAGCTTTTCATCGCTTTGGTCTGCGGTGTGACCGCCGGGGTCTTTACAGGCCTAACTCCGGGAATACATACAAACCTTGTAGGAGTTTTTTTAGTTTCTTCATCCGTAGCATTTCTCTCAAAACTAAATCCAATTTATCTCGTCGTCTTAATTTCATCGATGGCAATAACTCATACTTTCATCGACTTTATTCCTTCAATTCTTCTGGGTGCGCCTGACACAGACACCGAACTTTCAACCCTTCCAGGCCATTCTCTTCTAAAAGAAGGTCGCGCATATGAAGCAATAATGTTTACCAATTACGGAAGTTTAATTTCAATTTTTCTTTTAGTCGTTTTGTCACCCGTCTCTATAGTTTTCTTTCCAAAAATTTATCAGAATATAACTCCTTTCATTGGATATATTTTGATTGCAACTTCTCTAATCTTAATCCTCACCGAGCAAAACAAATTTCAAGCTTTAATAGTATTTTCATTGACCGGAGTTCTTGGTTTGATCGTTCTAAACATTCAAATAAACGAGCCGCTTTTGCCTTTGCTTACTGGTTTGTTCGGAGCTTCCGGAATAATCCTAAGTATAAAAGAAAAAACTAAAATTCCTCCTCAAATAATCACCCCTCCTTCACTCAAACTGAAGAAACCTATAATCAGTTCTTTAATTGCTTCTCCTTTGTGTGGTTTTCTTCCTGGCCTTGGTTCAGGTCAAGCAGCAGTTATAGGAAACACGCTCGTAAAAAACGACAAAGAAGAATTTTTAGTTTTGCTCGGAATAACTAACACAATTGTGATGGGTTTTTCCTTCCTTTCACTTTTCCTTATTTCGAAAACGCGAACAGGTGCAGCAGTTGCAATCCAGGAATTAGTAGGAGAATTAAACTTCCCGACTTTGATTTTAATTTTAACTGCGGTTTTAATAACCGGGGTAATCTCTTTTTTTCTAACTTCAATTCTGGCAAAATTTTTTTCAATAAACATTAGTAAAATTAATTATACAAAGATTTCATTTACAACATTATTTGTGATATTCTTAATTACTCTATTAGTTTCAGGAATTATCGGGATCTTAGTCCTCATAATCTCAACCTTTACCGGGATTTACTCTATAACTTCAAAAGTAAAAAGAACAAATATGATGGGATGTCTTCTATTACCTACGATTATTTTTTATCTCACACTATAATTATTTTCCAAGTCTTCTTTCTCGTCCGTCGTATTCAAAAACTGCTTTTCTTAAATCATTTTTGTTAAATGAAGGGAAAAATTTATCACAGAAGTAAAGTTCAGAATAAACTGTTTGCCAAGGCATGAGCCCCGAGATTCTTTTTTCTCCAGAAGTTCTTATGATTAAATCAGGGTCTTCAACCCCATAACTATCCAAATATTTAGAAAATTCTTCTTCACTAATTTTTTTCTTTTTGGCATTCAAAAGTTTTTCGATCGACCTAATTATTTCATCTCTTCCCCCATAATCTAAAAGAAGATTAAAATTAAACTCATTATTTTTTGCACTTTCTTTTTCAAGTTTCTTTATTAGTTCAACTAGCTTAGACGGAAGTCTATCTTTCCTGCCAAAATGTCTGAACCGGATTTTATTTTTACTAATTTCTTTATGGAATTTTTCTAAAGTAGAATAAATCAAATCAAAAAGAATTTTCTTTTCTTCTTCACTTCTTTTCCAGTTTTCCGTCGAAAAACCCCAAATTGAAAAGCTTTTTACACCCAAGTCACTACATTCTTTTAGTAAAGATTTTACATTTCCAAACTGTGCAGATTTTTTGTGCCCTTCACTTTCATTCATCCCTCTTCTCTTAGCCCATCTACGGTTTCCATCAGGAATTATTACAACATGTTGAGGAATTTTTCTTAAATAATTTCGCGGAAAAGATAGGCCAAAAAAATACCTTAATAAATTAATCTCGCTTTCAAGTTTATCCCGCAAAAATCCTTTGTCTTTTTTTACAATAAATCCTTCTGACTTAAAATTTTTTTCTCTCAGTTCAAAATTGTTTATTTTAACAAACCCTTTTATTTCTTTAATCCAGTTCAAGAATAATTCAACTTCTTTTTCTTTAGCGTCCAAATAAACATAAACACTCCCATCAGATAAATTTCTCACAAAACCTTTCAAGTGATTCTCCAAACAAAATTCCTTAATCCTGTTTCTAAATCCAACTCCCTGCACTCGCCCATAAATAATAATCTCTCGTCCCATTTCAGGCCTAAAAACACAACCCTTTTAAGATTTATGTTTACTCCAAAAAACACAAATAATTAAATAGCTATAAAAATTATTTCAATCATGAAATATAAAAAAGGACTCAAAATTCTTCCTGAAGGGAGTCCTCAGCCATATAAAGTATTTACTCCGGAAGAAACAAGAGAGTTTCAAAGAGAATTCTCAGAAAGGATTCGTCCAGAACTAGATAGATTAAGAGAAGCTGCATTAAGATCAGAAGAAGCATCACACTATCATTTTGTATATTAAAAACCAAAACTAATTTAAATCATTCTTTATTTAAGAAATTATGAGTCCACCCGAGTATAAAATTCGTCTATCAAATGGTGTTGAACCTCAAGTTTTTATGACGACCGAACAGTATCACAGATTTTATGAAGATTTATTAGATAAAGCTCGCCCCGCTCTTGATGAACATCGTAGAGCGAGATTAAGATCAATAGAAGCCGCAATAAATCATTTCATCTGGGATTAAAACCACTTTTGCAATCCCTCTTGTTTTTCTAGTTCTTTTCCGAAAACCGAATCAATATAACGTTTAGTAATCTCGATACTTTGTTTTATGTAAGGAGACAAATTATATTTATTTATCAAATCTAGCGTCGGTTCAAGATATTTTTTTATTCCCCCTTCATGAATTGTGAAAATGATTTTTCCTCCACACACAGGACAAACCCCTGTCAGAGGTGGTCTTCGAATCGATTCATTACAAGCAACACACCTAAATCCTTGCATAGAAAACTTTCTCAAGTTACCTCTCATATCTCTTATGAAATGCCTTTCTATTATCAATCGAGCAGTATCTGCAGTGTCAACCGCTCTAATCTTCTCTACAAGCTCCATTTGATGTTGAACTTTTTCTTGCATCGTCGCTAACTTTTTATAAGAGCTGCAAACAACACCATCATTAAAATTAGTTGTATCATGAGTGAAACCTATTCCCACAAAAGGATTCCCTCCTTCTTTCAAAACCCTCTTAACAATTTTCATTTTGATTTCAGAAGAATGTTTTCTCTCCTCCGCAAGACGATAAAGTTCAATAGGATAACTATAAACCATTTCAAAATCTAAAATCTGATCATCCACTTCTCCCGCATCAATTTTAGCATTCAAAACTAAGGGTGCATCTTGTGTTCCCCCTCTGTGACTAGGTAGAAATTCTCTCGAGAAATTTATCAAAACATCAGATAAAAGCATTACTGCTGCTTCATCACCATCACAATCTCTTCTAATTGCTGCATGCATGTACGGACTTGCTAAAAGACCTTGAGTATTTGAAAAACCAATAAACCTACAAATTACTCCTGCACAATTATGGGGGGCCATACAAACACCTAAAACTCCCACGAGATCTTCTTTAGTTTTAATATTATGTATTGGATTAATTCCATAAAATCGGAGTAAAAGATCGTCGATGAAATTTGCAACCCGAATGAATACTGCATCTGCTCTTTCATCAGGACTTTCATATGATGCAGGAAGTAAAACATCATGAGGCATTAGTTCTAAAATTTGATCATCTCTAGTTAATTCTTCTCCATAAACATCATGAGTGTAGCCGATTTCTTTTAATTTTTCAACACTAACTAAAATTTCTTTTGGTTTAAATGAGACTATTGGAAGTTCTGTCGCGTCAAATCTGATAGTTCCATCTTTATTTACTTGTAGTTCATGCTTTGCCCTCAAAATTCCTTTAGCTAAATTTTCAGGAATTTTTTTATCTGAACTCATACCTCTAACCCCTTTAATTAGCGTCGGCAATTCCTCCTTCTTCATCCCAATCCTATTCAAGGCCTCTTCCAAATAATATTTAGTATCTAAATCATAAGTAAAAGTAAATGAGCCGTGTTCTTCACCAATTTGTTTTTGATTACTTTTTTCTCCCGTTGAACGATAATAATATCTTTTTGAGCATTTACTTCCGCATTTTTCACAAGAAGAATAAATTGTTTCTTTATTACATTTTTCACAGTAAAATAAAGGAAAAGAACTACGAACTTTCCCGACATTACACGCTTCAAGAACACTTCTTAATCTTCCACCTTCATTTCCCACCGAAAACAAAACGTTTGGACTACCAGTTAATTTTCTTAGTTTTGCTTTTTCAGGCCGACCCATTCTTGTTCCAATAAAATCTCCTGCTTTATCTTTAATTTTAAATTTAGATAAATCATTTACAATCTCAAGAACAGTTTTATTTTCATCAATCTCAAACTCGCTCCAAGCTTCTCCTAAAAGAAGATTTTCTTTTTCAATCAAAAACAAATCAATTCCTAAATTCAAGAATAAGGCTTTAGTTTTTTTCTCACTCAGAACAACATTTTCAATTGTAACTTCATGTTCAACTCCTAAAAGCTCAAGTGCTCTTTTTGCTTTTTCAAATTTATCTTGATCTTTCTTCCCATAAGGCAAAACAATTTTTTTCCCTCGAATATAAGATTTTCTCAACCAATTAACTAATTCTTTAAATTCATCTAAACTAATTTGAGTCCAATAAAAAATATACTTTGGATAAAGGGGAATTTCATATTCTTGCGAAAATTTAATCGCTTCGTCAATACTAAGATCGTAATAATTTAGTTTTTGTTCTATTTTCTCATTCAAGTCTAGATACCACCATTCTTCAACATATCCAGGTTTGATTAATGTAGAGTTTCTGTTAGCAAGATCACTAAAGGGGAATAAAATATCTCCCATATAAATTATTTCTTCAACATCAGGATAGATTTTTTTGGCTTCTTCTCTTGTTTTTATTTGTTTTACACTTCCATTAAATAATTTTACTATTGGTCCCTCTATTAAATCGCATGCGGTTATAACACATCCTTTAGTTGGTTTTTCGATTTTTAGTTGTGTACCCGTCGCAATAAAATCGTCGCTGATTGCCATAGTTGCTGGATGAAGTGAAGCTGCAGAAAATCCAGAGACTCTTCCTCTACCATATCTAAATCTGAATGCCCCAGATCTAGAAGGATGACCAAAAACCGGACGGCCAGCAACTAAATCCTTCATATATGTAGGAACACTTTCAGAATCTTTCGACTTAGTTTTTGAGGAGGTTAGCTTCTCATGAAGTTCAACATATTCGTCCAAAAAATCCCAATCACTAAGCTTATATCCTTTTTCTCTTAAAGCTTTAACATATCTTTTTATTTTCGGTGCTTTTTGTGCTAACCCCTCCGCCAAAGTCAAACAAACACCACTTCGAATATTATTTGTTTCGATCCTCTCCAGATTTTTATAATTAGATACCTCTAATTTTTCCGATGGATCGCCATTAACTTGTAAAGGTATATGTCTTGCAATAAATTCTGCTTCTTGTTCTAAAGGAAAATATTGTAGATTAGTAACTCTTTCATGATAATCTCTAAGTTCGGTAATAGTTCTTTTAATTTCATCTTCTGTAGGATCATATTTTGCGTAGCCAAAAATTTCTCTTAGATGATCGACAATAACTAATGAGAAAGCCGCCCCCGTTCCTCCGGCACTTCTTACTGGACCAGCATACCAAGGAGAAAAATAATCTTTTCCTTCTTTAGTCTTCATAATTTTAATTTCAGTCAATCCTTCAATTGGACTAGAAACAACACCTAAAGTAATATATGCAAAACCTAATCTAGCACCAGCATCGATTGCTTCCATCAGCGATGCAAATTTACAAAACTTTTGTTTGGCAACCTCTTCAGCGATTTGTAAACACACTGCCGGATCAAGTTTACCATGCTCTTTTTCCAAAGCTAAAATTCTATCAGAAATTCCGCAGCCCATCATCTGAGGATAAATTGTACTAATTAGTCCGACACATTTTTCAGCCATACTCATTGCCAAAGGAATTTCAACTTTATCCACAGGGTCAAGTCCTTTTGCTCTTGCTTGTTCTGCAACAACATAAGCTTCCCTTACTCCTTTCTCTAGTTTCTTAAAATATTCTTGAGTTTCCATTATTTTACCTTCCAATTCTCTTCTTCATAATCTTAACTGCTCGTGTTTTCAAATTAAACATTGGAACTTTACAAAAATCTGGTTCATTTCCCATTTTTTCTTGGAAAGGAGTTTTACTTTCCCAGCATGATCCGGAAATAACTAAAACATTATTATAATATGAAACCGCGCTTTTATGAGTGTGGCCGGACACAAAAATATCTGGAACAGTTTTAATCAAAAGAGGATCTTCTTCAGATGGAAAATAAAGTGTGGATGAATGCGTCGGAGCAAGATGACGATTTTTCAAAAGATAATGCATAATTTTATCTGGTTTATGAACTGCCTTTTCCTTCATTAAGCGAGGAATAGTATTTGCATAAAAATGATAGGAATACCCATGATAAGTTAAAACATTAAACCCTCCAAAACCACTTTTCGCGCCAATATTAACCAAATTAGGATTTGCCACCATCATCAAATTTTTTAAATTATATAACGGCCAAGCATATTTTTCATCTAAAAGTGGCTGAGGTTCCATAATTCTAAGCGCATCGTGATTTCCAGGACACATGATTATTTTTATATCACTCCTTATTTTACTAAATAATTCCGCCGCTCGGCCGTATTGTTCTTCAACATCTTGAATTGCTAATTCTTTTTCTTGTCCTGGATAAATTCCCACTCCGGCTACAATATCTCCTCCAACAAAAAGATACTTTATTTTACTCACTTCAGGCGTATTTGGAAATTTGCCATTTAAATAATCAATAAATTTCAGGAAACTCTTTTCTAAAAATAATTTACTTCCAATGTGTAAATCGCCAATAAATAGTGCATATTCTTCATGGGGCGATCTTTTCCTTTCCTGCAGAAGCGATTCCGGAAAGATAATATCATTTACAAAAAGAATGTCCTTACTTCCAGAGCATTTAAGTCCTATAACAGAGTCCAATGAAATCTCTTCAGCCTTTTCCAAAAGTTCTGCTTTATTTGCACTAATTAAGGCTTTAGTTTTACCAGTTAAATCTTCTATATCTAAAATAATATTTTTATTTTTTGTTACTCTTTTGTCTAAAACCAATCCTATCACAGAAATTCCTTGTTTATTTCCTGAAATTTTATTTAAAGAAACTAAATTATTAAGTTCAGAATGATCTTGAAGAATGTTCCTTAGTTCAGTAAATCTACTTCTAAAATACTTTACAAAATCTCCTACTTCTAGTTTTTTACTCAAAGCAGGATACATAGAGATTATTTTAACCTCTTCCTCTTCTTCACTATAAGAAACCATTGGTTGAGAAACCTCTTTTGAAATTTCTATACTTAGTCCTAATTTAATTTTAAGAGTTTCAAGCTTAACTTGACTTTCTTTAGGTAAATCGTTAAGAAAGCGGTTAACTTGATCTTTATTTTCATAAAAAATACTTTTAGTCAAAACCCTTTTATTAGTGGAATTCTTTAGTTTTTCAATAATAAGTTTAACTGATTCTTTGTCTTCAATTTCATCAAATAATCTTAAAACTTCCTTATCAACTAATAAACCATTCTTTATGCAAAAATTGAGGATTTCATTTGATTCCATTATAAATGAGCGAGAGATTCTTGAATTATCTCTTTAGCTTTATCTATTATTGTTCTAGAAATGGCTAGTTTAATCTCCCTCATTCGTCCTCCTCTTCCTTTAGAAATAACTGTAACATTGATTATGCCTAACATGTCAAATTCTTGAATAATGTCTGAGACTCTTCTTTGTGTTAAAACATCTACTTTGTTTCGAACGCACAAATCCTGATAATAATTATAAACATCTCCAGTAAAAAACGGTTCGTCTTTCTTTTTTTCAGAAAGTTGAACGTCTGATGCTATCGCTTCAGGAGTTC
>CAZFDH010000015.1:0-16609 GCA_964518155.1 Candidatus Woesearchaeota archaeon | reverse complement strand
ATGTCAATATGTCCAAAAGTGATTGGGTCACCGGAGAAAGCATACATTGCGTTAACCATTATTTTATAGCCTGATTGTTTGTTTATAATAATTATTATACTCCTCTATTTGCCTGCAAATAGATTTTTATATCCTTTAATTCTGTTTTTAGCATGGCAAAGTTTTATGTTACGACACCGATTTATTATCCGAATGATGTTCCGCATTTGGGACACGCTTACACCACAATTGCTGCGGACGTTTTAGCTAGATGGAACAAGCTTAAAGGAAATGAAGTTTTTTTTCTTACCGGAACTGACGAGCATGGAAAAAAACTTGCAAGTGCTGCAGAATCTAAAAACAAAAAACCGAAAGAATTTATTGATGCACTAATTCCAGAATTTAAGTCTGCTTGGGAGAAACTTGACATTAAATATGATCGATTTATTAGAACAACTGATAAAGATCATGAAAAAGTTGTTCAAGAAATTTTGCAGAAATGTTATGATAACGGAGATATTTATCTTGGAGAATATGAAGGACTTTACTGCACTTCGTGTGAAGCGTATTACACTGAAAAAGATGCCGTCGACGGGAAATGCCCGATTCATAATAAAAAACTTGAAGTGTTAAAAGAAAAATCTTACTTTTTCAAACTTTCGAAATATCAGAAATTTTTGCTTGATTTGTATAAGAAAAACTCTTCATTTATTTCTCCTGAAAGCAAAAAACAAGAAATTGTAAATCGAGTTAAAGAAGGCTTGAAAGATTTTAGTATTTCGAGGACTAGTTTTGATTGGGGAATACCGTTGCCGTTCGATAAAAAACACGTTGCTTATGTTTGGTTTGATGCGCTGCTAAATTATATTTCCGGTGTTGGTTATATCGAAGACAAGAAAACTTTCAAGAAATTTTGGCCGGCGGATGTTCATTTAATTGGTAAAGATATCATTTGGTTCCACACTGTTTATTGGCCTGCAATGCTCAAATCTGCTGGAATCGAGATCCCTAAAAAAGTTTTTGCGCATGGCTGGTGGACTGTTCATAACCAAAAAATGGGGAAGTCGGCAGGGAATGCAATTAAGATCGATCAGCTGATTGGTTATGCCGGCGTCGATGCTGCGAGATATTTTTTGTTGAGAAACGCGCCGTTTGGTGAAGATGGGGACTTTTCCGAGGAAGACTTGATCAAAAGGAATAACAGTGAACTAGCGGACAAGCTGGGGAATCTGGTTGCAAGAATTGCAGGATTAATAGAAAAAAACGGAATAGAAAAAACTGAAAACAAACTTTTGAAGAAATTGAAACTAAACGAAATAAACAAACATTTTGATAATTTGGAATTTGATAAAGCGCTGAACGAAATTTTTGCGTTTGTTGACTGTTGCAATGAATATGTTCAAAATGAAAAACCGTGGGAAAGTAAAAACAAAAAAGTTCTTTATGAAGTAGCAGACAGCATAAAAGCAATTGCGATTTTGCTTTGGCCGTTTATTCCCTCTGCGTCGGAGAAGATTGCAAAACAATACGGGTTTAAGATCGAACTTGACGGAATTAAAACTCCTTTGAAAAAAACTGAAATTAAGAAAGGAGAAATTTTGTTTAAGAAAATACAATGAGATTTCTAGAAAGAAAAGCCTATGTAGCAGATAAAGAACATTTTTGTGATACGTGTTGCCAATATATCATGCCAGGAGAAATGTATGAAAGGATTGTTTATTTGACAGAAGATCTAACTAAGATTATTCTTCCTGATGGGAAGGTCAGAAGGCAAAAACGTGTTGTAGTATTTAATGAACATTGTAATCCTCCTTGTGAATTTCCGGAAGATCCGGATGATGAAAAAGAATACAGAAAGGAACTGGAAGGAAATTTGGAAGAATCTTTAGACGTTGCTTAATTATGCAAATATTAAAAAAGGGTGAAATCTATTTCAAAAGACCGTAAAATGGCAATAGCCGATAATGCTCCGGAAACCGGAGGTGAGTCTTCGGGGTTAATGTTAAGAGAAGATTTGGAGAGTTCTTTAAAGAGCGGAGACACTAACTTTGTCCCAGATAAGATGCTTGCTTTTGTTGGTGATAAAACCACTGGCAGACTTCAAATGGATTTTATGGGTGTGACTAGAGGAAAGGACTATCTTGGATTAGATTATCAGTTTCATGATCCTTCTAGCCAGTTTAATAATTTCTCTGCAACAATTGCAGTTCCTGGAAGGGTGGAAGATTATGTGTTTGAGTCTCCTCATAGAATTCAGGTTAATCGCCAATCTTATTCACAAAAAGATGTAAGGGAGATCTGGCTTAAGGCTGAAAAACAAAATGGAAGGAGTTATTGAATATTCGGATTTTGAAAAACTTGATTTGAGGGTTGGAACTATTTTAGAAATCGAAGATATTTCTGGGGCGGACAAGCTTTACAAACTTAAAGTTGACGTCGGAGAAATGGGCGAAAGGACAATCTGCGCTGGGATAAAAAATTTCTATTCGAAAGAAGATCTAGAAGGAAAACAAATTATCATTGTTGCAAATCTGGCTCCGAGGAAAATGAAAGGAATTGAAAGTCAAGGAATGCTTTTGGCTGCCTCGACGCAAGGACATGGAAAAGTTATTTTGCTCTCGCCTGAAAAAGAAATTGAAAATGGAAGTAGAGTGAGTTAACCTCAACTTTTATATAATCTTTTGACTTTTTTTATTGATGTTCTCTAAAGGTTTATCCCGAAGCGTATTAATTATTTTAGTTAGCGTTTTAATTTTGGTTGTAATTATCTTACTTTATGGATTAGCGGTTAATTTGATGAAAAGCGACATTTCTAACGATGTGAATAATTCAAATGAAACAAGTTATAATGTAACGAAACCTATAATAAATATGACTGAAGGAAATAGAAGTGATGAAAATGATCCGGACGATAGTACCGATGACGAAGATAATGTTGTATCCAATGGAACTGTAGATGAATTCTCTGGTGCTGATTACAGACTTAAAGAAATTAACTATGACAATTCAAAACTTTATCTTTTCAAGTCGTCTGTGCATTTCAGGCCGATGACGCAAGGCGGATCAAACTTGTACGGCTCTTTTGAAGACCATAGGATGACTCGACTGCCAAATGTTGGTTATAATCTGTATAATTCTGAATGCTTACTAGAAAGCGAATGTTCAAATTCATTTATGAAAAATTTGAAAGCGAATAATCTTGTAAAGAATAGTTTTGTAAGAAGCAAAAATGAAAAAATAATTATTCCAATTCATGGAATGCCTTCTTGGTTGACGGGTCATGACGAAGAAGGGTATCCGCCTACAGATTATGCAGAATGGAACAGAACAGTTAGGGAAATGGTAAATTATTTCAAACAATATGGAGGAGTGGAGTTTTATTATGAAATTACAAACGAACCGGATTTGGATGAATTCTGGAAAGGAAGCACTGACGAATGGCTTGGATTTTATAAATTCACTTCTAAGGCAATAAAAGAAGCTGATCCAAATGCTAAAGTCGGTGGTTCTGCAGTAAATCAATGGGATGGTAAAATTGATTCAACAAGAGAGCCGGTTAATATTGAATTGATTAGATATGCAAAGCAAAATAATTTGCCTTTAGATTTTATTTCATGGCATAACTATCATACTATGGACAAAATAATTATTGCAAAAACAACTTATGAAGATGAACTGAAAAAACAAGGTTATGAAAAAATGCCTCAGTTTATTATCAGCGAATGGAACGGGCCGACGACGGCATTAAGAGGAAGCGATATAAATCCAGTTTTAATGGCTGATAGTTTTTTGGGTTTTGTAACTGCAAATATTGATGAAGAAACTTTCTATAATTTAGAAGATGATTTTGCGGAGAATAATCCAGATGGCCACAGATATTATGGACTGGTAACGCAAAGCGGGAATTTGAGGCCAGTATTTTATGTTTATTATATTTTCGACGAGATTTCAAGAAACAGTGAAGGTGTAAAGTTTTTTATTAGGGGGGATGAAAGAATTATGATTTCAAAAAGAAATGAAAGCTGTTATGATCTAGCGTTTTGGACGGTTAAATCAGCGGGTTCAAATGGCAAAATTGAATATGATCTTTCTTTTGATGGAGATATAAACTCAGCGCAAAGATTTAGTGTTAAATCTTCTGCTCAAAATGAGTCAATTCAATTTGAAAATAATAATATCAGATTCAGTTCTGAAGAAAACAAATTTGATTTTGTTAATATTTGCTTCAAATAGGTGTAATAAAATAACAGCAGCTGTTTATATATTTCTTTTATCTAAGTAAATGATGGTAATAGAAGTTTATGAGGAAGAAGGTGAAGAAGACGAGGTTATGGAAGAAAAGCCAAGAAGAGATTTCAACTTCATAGAAGAATTTGTGATTTAGTAATCGCGTCCAATTATTCGAGCCCAGATTGAAGGTGTATCTTTTTTGGAATCGTAATTAGTATTTACTAGTTTTGCCGCGATTTCTTTGTAAGCTCTTGCTGAACGGGACTTTGGATGAGTATGAACAACTGCGTCTTTTATGCTTAATGCTTCTGAAATTGTCGGGTCTTCGGGGATCATTCCTAAAATTGGAGCTTCAAGCATTTCTTTAACGGTTTCAGGAGTCATTTCTATTTTGTTTTTTTTCACTCTTGTAACAATTATTCCGAGAATCTTTTTTTCCATTTTTTCGGCGACTTTTAGAACTTTTAATGCATCTGTAATTGCAGGAAGTTCGGGGTTTGTTACGATGATAAGTTCGTCGGCTGCTTCTAATGCTGAAATTGCTTCATTTCCTAGTCCGGCAGCACTATCCAAAAGGATTATGTCTGAAAGATCTTTGAAATCTTTTCTAAAGTCTTTTAGTTTACTGGGGTTGAACTTTCCCAACTCTTTTATTGAAAGTGATGAAGGCATTATTTTTACTCCGGACTCATGTTCATACACCGCTTCTGTTGGTTTGGCTTTTCTTGAAAGAACGTGGTTTAAGTTTACTGGAACTTCCGGAGAGCCGAGATGAATTCCCACATTTGGCGTTGAAAGGTTTCCATCAATAATTAAAACATCTTTTCCAAAATAATTTATAGCAGCACCTAAATTTACTGCTGTGGTGGTTTTACCTACTCCTCCTTTTCCAGATGTTATAACAATGAATTTTTTCATATTAGAAGTTTTACTTCCTTTACTTTAGAAGAAATTGCTTAGTAGTACTTATAAATTTTTCTAGCTTGTCTGCATAGATCTTTAGTTTCTCCAGGTTAATGTTTACCTCCTTTCCTAGATAAAAAACTCTTAGTGTAACGTTTTTTCTGAACTCGCCGATTCGCTCTTTACGAAGATCTTCAATTTTTCTGAACATTTCATACATTTCAATAACTTCGAGGAAATTATCATCTTTTTTGAAGAGCTTTTTAATTGTTTCAATTTTTCCAATTGGGCTTGAGGGAACGGCGTCAATCTTCTTTTTTTGGTGAGCATGTTCTAGAATAGCGTCGATACTTGTCTCTATCATTTTTCTCCAACGAATTATGAGATTGATGATTACGTCACAAGTCTTTGTGTATTTTAAACTCACATAGAGGAGGTGATCTGCACTTATTTTCTCTTGAATGATTTCTTCCATTTAATGGTCGCCGTTTTAGAAGCATTATTTCAAACACCAGTAAACTATTTATATCTTTTGCTTTTTAGAGCTGGAATTGGCCTTTTTGAGTAATATCTTTAAATCCGTTTATTGTTATTATTATATGGAGATCAAGAAAGCAACAAAAAAGGATTTTTACGATTTTGTCTCTATAAAATATAATTTTAATGAAGAGTATGGAATTTTAGGTAAAGACCATAATTTTCTTTTAAAAGAATTTAGTGACTATCTCAAAAAAGGCGCGGTTTTTATTGCAATTACAGATAATAGGATTATAGGATACTTATGCGGATTAATTGAAAAAGATATTTACGGGGTTAGTGGTTATATTGGTGAGATATTTGTGGAAGAAAAATTTCGAGGCAAAGGGATTTCTACCAGATTGAAAGACGAGTTTATTAGTTACTTGAAATCTAAACAGATTCATATCTGTAGAATTGACGTCAATCCTAATAATTCTGCTCAAGAAGTTTACAAAAATTGGGGATTTAAAACGGATAAATATAGAATGAGTTTAAAACTTTAAACTAAAAATTCTCCGCTTTTGTATATCACAACTTCTTTTCCGTCTTCTAGAGTTGCCCTGACTGTTTTGTCTTCGGTGTTTATTATGTCGGTGTGGACTGAAGAAGAGTTGTAACCCATTTCTTCCCATTGTTCTTTTGTGATTTTTGAAGGATCGCCGATGTATGAATCTTGGTAAGCGTTTCCTAGCGCGATGTGACTGTTTCCGAATTCTCCACCTATGTTTTCATCAAAAAGTGTTTCAGCCATGAATTTTGTAATTTTAGACATTCTTTTGTCAGTTAAAGAAAACTCTCCTATTTTGTCGGCATTTTCGGTTGCGATCATTTCTTTGAGAACTTTTTCGTTTTGGGACGCTTTCGATTTTATTACTTGCCCGTCTTTGAATTCCAGTTCTATATCTTTGATTATATTTCCATAACGGTAAAGCGGTTGGTTGAATTTTATTTTTCCTTGAGTTTTTCTCCAGTCAGGTGAAATAAAAAGCTCAAAACTTGGAATGTTTCGTCCGGAACCGCCAAGCCATTTTCGGTTTTTGTCTATTCCTACTTTTAGGTCAATATTTTTTCCTGTTATGTGGAGGGTTTTTATCGGCAATGAATTTAATTTTTCGCGGATTCTTTCTGTTTCTTTAAATATTTCTTTCCATTTTTTTACGGGGTCTTTTTCGTCTAAAAAACACGCTTTTATTATTTGTTCCCAATATTCTTCAAGCGTTAAATTTGCTTCTTTTGCCATTGCTTCTGTTCCGTAAAGAGCCAAAGTCCAAGTGAATTTTCCTTTGTTTTCTTTTTCATCTCTGTAGTCCATATAAGGTTTGAAAGCTTTGTTCCGAGACATTATTTTTTTTGGGTCGATTCCTTCAAGTTCTTTTGGATTTGTGTCAGATATAATTGAAATTAAGTGATCGATTTCATCGATTCTTCCTTTGAGAAGTTTTTCTGGGAAGAAATTTATTTGTTCATCTGTTCCTATTTCATAAAATTCGCGTGCGATGTCGTCTGGAGAATATTGAATTATTGGATGGCCTCCCGCTTTGAGAACTGACCGGCGAAGCGAAATTAAAAATGGTTTTGCACATTCGGAAACTTGAATGAAAACTATTTCTCCTTTTTTTATTCCTTTTCCTGAATTCAGTGCGAATTTTACTAGAACATCGGCGTATTTATCAAGCAATTCTTGAGTGGGTTGGTAAGTCATTTTAATTTTTAGGAGAAGAAGTTTATAATGATTTTTATTCACTTAACTCTAAAATGGCTTCAGCAATGTCGCCTTTTGTTTGCTCGAGAACTTTTTTTGCTTGATCGTGAGTGCAGCCTGTTTTTTCAACGACCATTTTTATGTCGTCTTCTGAAAATGCTTCGCCTTCTTCTTCAGAAATTTCGCCCGCGATTTGGAAAGTTTCCTGTCCTTGCATTTTTATTTTCTGCACTGAAGGGTTTTCAATAGTTATTTTTGATCCGTCGGTTTTTTCAATTATAACTTTCTGGGCATCGATTTCCTGCTGAGAAATTCCCATCTGTTTCATGATTGCATTCATCTTTTTTGGATCAATTCCGGGTAACATTTTAGAAAAAATAAGGGAGAGCGATTCTTCCAACGATGATTAATGCGATGAAAAGAATTACAGAAGTTGGACTTAAATTAAAATAACTTTGATATTCTTCGTTGTATCTTACAAGTCCCCCGAATCCTCCTGGAAGATTTACTGAACTATCTTTTGCCATGGTTTAGGTAGAATGTGGCAGTTTTTAAGATTTTGGGTGAGATTACATAAGGTTTTAAAAGTTAAAACGATCACAAAAGATATGGCTGAATCGGCTGTTGACAATATTGAAGAAAAATGGAAAGCTTTTTGGGAGAAAGAAAAGATTTACCATGCAGATTTGTCCAGAAAGAAGATTTATTCCATTGATACTCCTCCGCCGACAGTTTCTGGTGAAATGCATATAGGTCACGCGTTTTCATATTCCCAGCAAGATTTTATCGCTAGATTTTACCGTATGTATTTGGCTAATGAAGGAAGTGTTTTTTATCCATTCGGGACAGATGATAATGGACTGCCGACGGAGAAGTTAATTCAGAGATTGAAAAATGTTAAAAGTAAAGACATGTCCAGAGCGGAGTTTATTGATTTGTGTTTGAAGACTTTGAAGGAAATAACTCCGGCATTTGTTCAAGATTGGAAAAATCTTGGAATTTCTTGCGACTATAATATGTATTATTCTACGATAGATAAGAACACGCAAAAAGTTTCACAAAAATATTTCATTGATTTGTACAAAAAGGGTTTGATTTACCGAAAAGAATTTCCTACAATTTGGGATGTTCAATTTCAAACTCCTGTTGCTCAAGCTGAACTTGAAGATAAAGAAAAAGAAACGTTCTTTACTACGTTAAGATTTATTTCTGGAGGAAAAGATTTGCCTATCGCGACTACAAGGCCGGAACTTCTTGGATCATGTGTTGCAGTTTTTGTTAATCCTAAAGATAAAAGATACAAAAATTTTGTCGGTAAAAAAGCAATTGTTCCAATCTTTGGCCATGAAGTCCCAATCTTAACGGATGAATCAGCCAACATTGAGAAAGGAACAGGAGTTTTGATGATTTGTTCTTATGGTGATAAATATGATGTTGATGCTATAAACCGACACAATCTAAAGCCGAAAATAACTATTCAAAAAGATGGAACGTTAAACATTGGTGATTACAAGGGAATGCCAATAAAGAAAGCTAGAGAAAAAATTCTGGAAGATTTGAAAAAAAATAATTTAATCTTAGATCAAAAGAAAATTAATCATGTTGTTAATGTTTATGAAAAGTCCGGAGAGGAAATAGAATTTTTGCCAACGGAACAATGGTTTATCCAAATTTTAGAGAATAGAAAAAAACTGGTTGAACAAGGTAAAAAAATTAATTGGAAGCCGGAGTATATGTTCAAGCGTTATGAAAATTGGATTAATGGACTTGAGTGGGACTGGTCGATTTCAAGAGAAAGACATTTTGGGATTCCTATTCCGGTATGGTATTGTGAAAAGTGTGGCCAAGTAATTTTGCCTGAAGAAAAAGAATTGCCCGTTGATCCGGTGGAAAAAGAAAAAAAGTGTCCTAAATGCAAAATTAAAGCGGTAGCAGAAAATAAAGTTCTTGATACTTGGGTAACGTCGTCAATTTCACCCCAAATTGCTTCAATTGTTAGCGGAAATAAAGTTAAAGTTCCTTTTTCATTAAGGCCTCAAGCGCATGATATAATCAGAACATGGGCATTTTATACAATTGTTAGAAGTTATTATCATGAAAACTCTGTCCCTTGGAAAGATATTGCGATTTCGGGAAACGTTTCTTTGAAAGGAGAAAAGATGTCCAAATCTAAAGGAAATGTTATTGATCCGAAAAAAGTTATTTCTCAGTATGGTGCGGATGCTTTGAGATTTTGGGCAGCAGGATCAAAATTGGGAGAAGATTTAGATTATCAGGAAAAAGATCTAGTAACTGGAAAAAAATTCATTACAAAATTATCGAATGCAACTAAGTTTGTTTTCATGGGACTTGAAGGTTACGACGGTAAAAAACCTAAAAAAATGGTTAAAACTGATGAATTGTTTTTGAATAAACTAAATAAGCTTGTTTCTAACTGCACGGATTCTTTTTTAAATTATGAATATTCTAAAGCTAAAGGTGAGACGGAACAATTTTTCTGGCAAATGTTTTGTGATAATTATTTGGAAATTGTAAAAAACAGAATTTATAATGGAAAAGGCGACGAAAAAATTTCTGCTCAATATACTTTGTATCATTCTCTTCTAACAATTCTAAAATTAATTTCACCTATTATGCCTTTCATTTCCGAAGAAGTTTATCAGAATTATTTTAGGAAAAATGAGAAAAATAAAAGTATTCATATTTCTTCTTGGCCTAAACAAGAGAAATTTATTGGAGATATTAAATTTGATGCATTGATCGAAATTATTTCTAAAGTTAGACAAGAAAAATCTAGAGCACAAAAGTCTATGAAGTCGGAAATTATTTTGACGATAGATAAAAAATCTAATGAATTAATTGGCGAGATGATTGATGATCTGAAAGCTGTAACTAATTCCGCAACGATAAAAACCGGTGAGTTTTCTGTCGAATTTGTTTAACAACGAAAATATTTATAAACATCTTTAATCTATTTTCAGAATGAGTAAAAGAAAAGAGGTTGGATTATTTGTATTTGTGTTGGTCATTGGAATAATCGTTTCTTATTACCTAGCTGTTAATAATTCTACTAATTCGACGATTTCAGGAAGAGTTGCCGACGCAGTTAATGATCCTTGTTACTGGCCTGCAGATCCTTCAGTTCAAACTACTGGTCAAGCGAAAAGCGGTAACTTGCTAAATATTACTTATGCTGGAAGCAATTATATTGAGGAAAGAATTTTATGTTATAATGGAAGATGGTATACAAGTGTTGATGACTGGCAAAACTGGAATTATGCAACCAATCCTTCTTGGGGTTATAAAACAGCGACGACAACTGCTCAAGCTCAAACTTATGGAATCAGCGGATGGGAAATAGTTTACGATGCTGGGTGGGGATCAAAAATATGGAAAAAGATTTCAACAACTCCAGTTGTTTCTGGCTCTGCAACTGGCGAATGTTATTGGCTTCCTGCGAATTACAATTCAGCAACGGGAAATTGGGAAAAATCTACAAGTTCACCTGATAAAGCTGCAAACAACAGTTTACTTTACTATACTAGTAACTCTGAGCTTGGTCCATATTATGTAAATGAACTTTTGTGCGTCGACGGCAGATGGTATGCTTCTGAAAAAGTCTCGTGGCTTCCAGATTATTTAATGTATTCAAACGAAAGAACTGGGGAAATTTATCCTGACCGAGCTGAATGGGGTTATATTATTGCAGATCTTGATGATCAAATAGGAGAGTGGAAAGTTCAAAATGTAAATGGGGCGAATGTTTGGGGAAAAGTTATAAATGTTGGACCTCCAACTTTGCCTACTTCGATTTGTACAGAATTAGATCAAAATGATGTTCCTAAGAATTATGATCATCGAGGAGTAAACAAAGTTGGAATTAATGCTTATCCTGATAGTTGTGATCCTCAGAACTCGAGTTTGCTTGTCGAGTATTATTGTGAAGATGGCGCAATTAAATCTTTGAATAATTATTGTGAACTAGGATGTTATCAGGGAAGGTGTTTGCAAATCAACGAAGATAAGGTAGCTGTTGGAGAAAACATAGTTTATAATGGCGACTTTAGTATGCCAAGAGAAGAAAGTGTGTTCTCAGGAGATTATGAAATTTTCTCAGGTGATTGGGTTTACCATAGTGGAGATAATGCAGAAGGCGCTACGACGGATAGAATTTTCTTAGGAACTTTTGAAGGTTCAGGAATTCAACCGTATTTGAATATAATTGGATTTGGATTTGCAGAACAACTTGTTTATTTAGAAAAAGGAAAAACTTACAACTTTAGTTTGAATATGTTTTCAAGCTATGCTCAAGGAATGAAGCCTATTGCAGTTGTTAAGAGTTATGAAACTGGAGAAGCTGCATTCTGGCCGATATTAAGCAGTGATGAAGATGGATGGATTGAAGATGCGATTTATCCGACAGGAATTCATTCAGTAACATTTGCAATACAAAAGAATGGTTATTATGTTGTTCAGGTTGGAACAGATCCAACGCATTCTGGTGAAGCGTATGAAACATTCTTTGATAATGTGAAGCTTGTTGAAATTGAGACGAGTGGGGAACCAGTTGAATGTGATGAAGGATTTGTTTTAGTTAACGGCGAATGTGTTGAAATACCAGATAATACTAATGTGTTTTCTTGTCCAGCATTTGTTCAGGGAGGTAATCCTTTAAGCGGCAAAACTAGAGCTCAAAATCAAAGTGGAATTTATTATTGCGATCCTATGGACTTAGATTACAAATTAACAAAAGAAAACGGACAAAGTTGTATTTCGGATTATCAATGTACTTCAAATGTTTGTATTGACGGACAATGTACTTCAATTAGAGAAGAGTTGGAAGAGCAAACTGGAGTTTTAAGAAAAATCTTTTGTGCGATTGTAAATCCAGTTGACGTTTTGAAAAGAAATCAAGCAGGAGAAACTGCAAGTAATAATGATTATTTAGCTTGTGTCGCTCAAGGATCTGAAGCTGAATAGCATAAAATGGATAGAAGATTTTTTTTGTTTGGATTAATTTTGTTAGCATTCGTTTCTTTAGCTAGTGCGGAGCCATGCAGTGATGTCGGGTTTGTAGATTACGATAACAATCAATACTGCGATAGTGATCTTCAGTATAAACCTCTTAAGATTAATGAAGCAGTTTGTTTGAATGATTATGAATGCACAAATCAAAGTTGTATTGATGGTTTGTGTCAATCTAAATATGTTGATCTTTACAATCAAAGTTTAATGGATAAAATTGTCTGTGAATTTATCGGAGAAAGATGTTGCGACCCGGTTGATCAGAATTATATTTGCGTCGGGAGGGAAGCGTTCCTTTGTGGGAATTTAGGAATATTAGAATCAAAAGGAGAAATTGCAGGACAGTGTGGTGTGTCCTCTGGAGGCGGAAATAATGGTGGGGGTGGCGGAGGAAGATGCAATCCTTCGTGGTCGTGCAGCTCTTGGACTAGAATAGTAAATGGGACTTGGTGCGGTGAAAGAACGTGCAGCGATTCAAGAAATTGTGGAACTAATTTAGGAAAACCTGCTACTCAATTAAATTGTCCAAGCGTGTTAAACGAAAATTCTTATTGTGGAGATAATGTTTGTGATATAGATGAAACTTCTTACAGTTGTGCTTTAGACTGCGGAACTATTTCAATTTGCGGGAACAATGTTTGTGATGATGATGAAAGTTCTTCTTCCTGTCCCGCTGATTGTAAACCTGTAAGGGAAAAGAGTTACTTTTGGATTTTTGTTCTTTTAATAATTCTTTTGCTTTTGGCAATCGGGATTGTTTTATTTTTAATCTTCAGAAGGATTTATGAAAACAAAGAAATTTCGGATAGATCTGGAGAACAAATGCCTAAATCTCCTCCGTCGCCACCAGCTTCTCCACCGAGCGCTCCTGTGAATAAAGTTGTGAAAACACTTCCCCAGAATAACTTCAATATTCCTGCTCGAAGAGTTCCGGCTCAGCAAATTAAATCCTTGAAGTAACTTTTTAAACTGTTATTTTTTCTATAAACTATGTTAAATAAAATTGAACTTGAAGAAATTGTTGAAGAGTTAGAACTGTATAAAGGAAGACACACGGAACTTATTACTGTTTATATCTCGGCAGGTTATGATGTTAATGCAGTTCAAAGGCAACTTGAAGCAGAAAAGTCTACTGCGAAGAATATTAAGTCAACAGCGACGAGGAAAAATGTTTCAGATGCTTTGGACAAAATCGTAAGAGAATTAAAGACGTTTAAACAAACTCCTGCAAATGGTGTGGGAATTTTTTGCGGAAATGTTTCACAATTTGAAGGTCAGGATGACTTAAGAATTTGGGTTGTTGAGCCGCCTTTACCTTTGAAAATAAGACTTTATCGTTGTGATAAGGATTTTGTTTTAGATCCTTTAAGAGAACAACTTCAAGTTTCTGAGATTTATGGATTATTAGTGATGGATAGGAAAGAAGCCACAATTGGAGTTCTAGAAGGAAAAAGAATTGAAGTTTTGCAGAAGATGACTTCAGGTGTTCCGTCAAAAGTAAGAGCAGGAGGGCAATCTTCACAAAGATTCCATCGAATTACTGAAGGGTTAACGAAAGAATTTTACAAAAGAATTGCGGATGAAATGAAAAATGCGTTTGCTGAAAATCCTAAAGTTAAAGGAATTATCGTCGGAGGACCGATTCCAACAAAAGATGAATTTTTAGATAATGAGTACTTAGCAACGCCATTGAGAGCGAAAGTTATTGGTCGGCTTGATATTGGTGACGCTGATGAGGCGGGGCTAAAAGAATTAGTTGTAAAAGCGGAAGATTTGCTTTCGCAGCAAGAAGTTGTTTATGAGAAAAAACTTTTGGAGAAATTCTTCCAGACATTGGGAGAAAATCCGGACATGGCCGCTTACAAATATGATGATGTTAAACAGGCTTTAGAATATGGAGCGGTTGAAACTTTGATTTTGACTAAAGATTATGATAGAGTTAAAGCTAAAGAGTTGAAACAAATGGCTAATAACATTTCGGCTAAAATTGAGATTGTCTCGACGGATACTGCTGAAGGCGAACAATTTTTCAGACTTTCCGGTGTCGGCGCGCTTTTAAGATTTAAGATCGGGTAGAAGCGTATTCTCCTAGAAAAATCATTTCTGATTCTGTAAGGGGAATTCTGTTGTCTTCATAATCTGTTTGTATAACTGCTCTTCCAGGATATTGATCTACAAGAATCTCAATTAAATCACTAGTAGAACGAGCCCAATGTGTTGTTGTTCTTGTAGTGTCATTTTCTCTTCCAACTAAGTAAATTAATTTGGACTGGGGATCTCTCGATAAATTGAAAAAAATTCTTCCATCGTTTGCTTCTAATTTACTTTCCATTTTCCAAGGATTCTCTGGTGAGTGCTTATTTAAATCTTTTTGTTTTGTCTATAGATAGTAGTGAAATTATGAGAGAGGTTGAAAACCTTTAAAACGTCTTTTGTCTTTTGCAGGATATGGATATAGGTGTGTCGAGCAAGACGATTGAGGAAATTGAAGAGGGAAAAGAAAAAGAGAATTTAAGAAAAGTTGAAGCGGTTTTTTTTGTCTCTGGAAGGTTTCTTAGCATGCAAGAACTTATTTCTTTAACAGATTTGAATCCAATAATTTTAAGAGAATTAATTGATCAGCTAAAAGAGAAATATGAAAAAAATGATTCTGCAATTGAAATTGTTGAAAAGAACGGAATGTGGAAAATGGACGTTAGGCAAGAATATTCCAATATTATTAATAAAATAGCGACGGGATCGGCTGAATTTTCTAAGGCCGAACAAGAAACTTTGGCAATAATTGCTTACAAGCAACCGATTAAACAATCTGTAATTATAAAAATTAGAGGGAATAAAGCGTATGATCATATCAAAAAGTTTCTTGACTTGGGTTTACTGAGAAGCAAGAAGATTGGCCATACTAATGAACTCAGTTTAAGCGACGATTTTTATGATTATTTTGGCGTTGCGGAAAGACCAGATGTCAATCCGATTAAAGCGGCCGAAATGGAAGACGAAGGTGAAGAAGAATGAATTTTTTTACGTTTATTTATTTAGTGATGTTTTTTTTCGGTATTTTTTTTATGATGATGTTTTTGATCTTGCATATTAGAAACAGGAAAAGACTCAATGACTATCCAATTCCTACAAGATTTCCTACACTATCTTTCTTAGTTCCGGCTTACAATGAAGAAGAAAGTATAAAAAATACTGTTGAAGCTCTGGTGAAAGTTGACTATCCTAAAGAAAAAAAAGAAATTATAATTATTAATGATGGAAGTAAAGATGATACTTTGAAAATTGCCAAGGAGCTGGAAAAGAAATATCCGGTCGTGAAAGTTTTAGATAAACCTAATTCTGGGAAAGCAAATTCATTGAATGCTGCGCTAAAGATTGCAAAAGGGGAATTAATTGCAGTTGTCGACGCTGATTCTTATCCGAAAGAGGATTCAGTAAAAAAAATGATTGGATATTTTGAGGAAGAAAAGGTTGCAGCGGTGACTTCAAGAGTTCTGGTAAAAAATAAAAAAACTGTTTTAGAAAGGTTCCAAGTTCTGGATTATTCTATTATTGCTTGGACTAGAAAACTTCTTGATTTTGTTGATTCAGTTTATGTTACAAATGGGCCGTTAAGCATTTACAAAAGAGAGTTGGTTGTTAATGCAGGCGGATTTGATCCCAAAAATCTGACAGAAGATATTGAAATTACTTGGAATCTTTTGAGCAAGGGATACAAAACCAGAATGTCTTATTCTGCAATTGTTTATACTACTGTTCCGAATGAATTTAATCAATGGGTAAAACAAAGAGTTAGATGGAACTTAGGAGGAATCCAGACTGTTCAAAAATATCATAAATCAATGTTCAGAAACGCAGAAAATGTTTTTGGTTATTTTGTTGTTCCTTATGTTTCAGCTTCTTTTGTTTTAGCACTCATCGGCTTTTTTTTGTTTTTCAGATATCTTTGGAAAAATGTCCCTTATTACATTCTTTCATTATTTTATTCGTTTGAAGGTTATGAGTATTGGAGATATTTTGATTTTGATTTTAGTTTAAGTTTGTTGCTTCTTTTGGCCGCAATTTTCTTTGGACTTTCAATATTTTATTACAAATCAGGATTTAGGAATTCAGAAACTGGCAACAAAAGTATTATAAAGATTCTTATGTATTCTTCAGTTTATAGGTCGCTGTATGTTGTGCCTTTAATAATGGCGCTATACAAACTTGCAAAAGGTGATTTAAGGTGGTACACCAAATAATAAATAGTCG
>CAZFDH010000014.1:0-16632 GCA_964518155.1 Candidatus Woesearchaeota archaeon | reverse complement strand
TCGCATCCCTCTTTACTTCAAGGGCAACTTATTACCGTCACAAAAAAGGTTTCAAACACAATGAAGCTAGTCTTGCCGTCGTCGTTCAAAGGATGATAGACTCAGATAAATCAGGAGTAATCTTCTCAAAAGATCCTTCGTACAAAAACGACAATACAATAATTGAAGCAGTATTCGGGCTCGGAGAAGGAATTGTTTCAGGAGCTATCACGCCAGACAAATATGTCGTTTCAAACGATCTAGAGATAATAGATAAAAAACTTTCTTTCAAAAAAATTGCCTACACTCGGGATTCTTCAGGAAAAGGAATAATAATAAATTTAAGAGACGAAAAAGCAAACTCCCAAGTCTTAAAAGAATCAGAAATAAAAAAATTAGCTGATATCGCTCTAAAACTTGAAGAACATTACAAAAAACCTCAAGACATAGAATTCGCAATTGAGAACGACGAAATTTTCATTGTCCAAACTCGTCCAATCACAACATATGAAAATAGAATTTCAGCGCCTGTCGAAGAAATAAAAGGAGAAATAATTTTGGAAGGATTGGCCGCCTCACCTGGAATAGCGTCAGGAGTTGTAAGAATTGTTGAAGATCTAAAAGACTTGGACAAAGTAAAACGAGGAGATATTTTAGTAACAAAAATGACAAACCCTGACATGGTTGTAACAATGCAGCGTTCTTCAGCAATCGTCACAGATGAAGGAGGACTAACCGCTCATGCTGCAATTGTCTCGAGAGAAATGGGAATACCGTGCGTTGTCGGAACACAAAAAGCAACTTCAACTTTGCATGACGGACAAATAATAACTGTCGACGGGTTCAAGGGAAAAGTATACAAAGATAAATTAGTCGAATCAAATATTTCTAAGGAAGTGAAGCCAATTGAAACAGTTACAAAAACAAAAATAAAGGTTTCGGTCGACTTGCCTTCATTCGCCCAAAGAGCAGCACAAACCAAATCAAAACAAGTTGGTTTAATGAGAATTGAAGGAATTATTGCTGAATCAGGAAAGCATCCTTATTACTTCTTAAAACAGAATAAGATAAACGAGTACGAAGAAATTATTTATCGGGGAATTAAAGGAATTGCCCAACATTTTGAAGAAGTTTGGGTAAGAACTTCGGACATTAGAAGCGACGAGTTCAGTAATTTGGAAGGCGCTCCGCAAGATAAAGAATCAAATCCTATGCTGGGTATGCATGGAATAAGATTTGGTTTGAAAAATTTGCCTATATTAAAAGCAGAATTAAATGCGTTGAAAAAAGTATCCGATGAAGGAAAGACCGTCGGAGTAATGGTTCCACAACTGATAATGCTCGAAGAATTGCAAGAGTTGAAAAAAATCGCAAAAGAGTTAGATTTGCAAAATGTAAAAATAGGAGTGATGATAGAAACTCCTGCTGCAGTCCAAATAATCCGTGAACTTTGTGAAGATGGTTTAGATTTCATTTCTTTTGGAACAAACGATCTTACTCAATACATATTAGCTGTAGATAGAAACAACGAACAAGTTCAAGATTTATACAACGAAATGCACCCGGCAGTGTTGCATCAATTAGAATATGTTATCCGAGTTTGTAAGCGTGCAAATGTTCAAACAAGTATTTGCGGTCAAGCCGGAAGCAAAAAAGAAATGGTGAAGTTCTTGGTTGAAAGAGGAATTGACAGCATCTCAGTAAATGCAGACGTCGCAGCAGAAATCGCAGAATTCGTAGCCCAAATTGAAGAAGAAAACTTAGCCGACACAGATGAAGAACCAAGGCATTTCCACATCGTCAAGCAAAAAGAAGATCAAGCAAGTCTCGTCCAGGATTATAAGTAAGGGCAATAAGATTAATCTAGAACGTAAGAACATTTTTAAATAAAATTATCATATTATTTTCATGAAAAAGAGAAAAACTTCTGCTAAAAAGAATTCTATTACTATTAAAGAAAGCGATTCAGAATCCATTAAAACACAAAAAATTCTAATCGAGAATTTCGTGTCGCTCCAGAAAGTAATGACTGACTTAACTTTGAAGTTTGACGGTCTTTCAAAAGAAATCTCAAGTTTGTTAAAACTATTCGAATCCTCTGCAAAAGCGTTGGCGGAAAAAGATTACGATCTGGAAACAACTAAAAAAGAGAACAAAGAAATAATAAAAAAAATTGACAACTTGTTTGAACAAAACAAAGTCATCGCAAAAGGAATAAGTTATCTTCACGAAAAAACAAATCCGGCCGAAGAAGAAATTCCTCAATTGCCGCCTATGCGTCCAAGAATGCCTCAGCCTAGACCGATGCCTCAAATGCCACCAGCTCAATCGAATCAACCTCAAAACAACCTCGGCGGATACCAAAAATCAATTTCAGCCGGTCAGGAAGAATGAAAGAGACAACAAAAGAATTCAAAATATTTTTTCTAAAAGAATTTACGCGGCAGCTAATAAAAAGTTCTAACTCTGCCCCATTTTTTGAATTAAAAAAAATCGTCGATGAAGAAGAAAAGAATAAAGAAGAAGAAATCATCCAGCGAAAAGAAGAAATAAAGGAGATTATAAAAGAAAAATCTGACAATAAAAAAATAATCCAAAGCGACCTAAAACTAAAAATAAATCCAAAAAGACCTCTTCCAATTTTCCAAGGAAGAAAAGTATTAAGAATCCCTCAGCCAAAACTACCTTCTAATCTTTCTTATCTTCGTCCAACTGCCACAGCATTAACAATTGATTTAGGAAAATTAAATCCATTCATAAAAGATTTCAATGTAAAAGAAATCGAATGTAACGGCCCAGACGAAAAACTTATAGTAAGAGGATTAATGGGAGAAAAAAGTACTGCAGTAACTTTGTCTAAAGAAGAAATAAATGAAATAATTGACAAAATATCTAAGGAAGAAAAAATCCCTGCGGATGAAGGAATTTTCCGCGTTGTCGTCGGGAATTTGAACTTCTCGGCAATAATCTCAGAAGTCGTCGGAACAAAATTCTTAATTAAGAAAATAAGATAGTCACTCTTCTTTCTTTCCAAACAAGTCTCTCAACCGGAACTCAAATAATTTTTCTGAATAAGATTCTTCAAACAAATGTTCTTCAACATCTCTTAAAGTCATTTCAATTTCTTCTTTCTCATTTCTCCATATTATATATAATATTACCACAAGCAATAACCATAAGAAAATTATTACCCATAATAACCAATTGAAGAAACTAATTTTCTCGACGCAAGCAGGACATGATTCTCCGCCGCAGTCAATTCCCACTTCATCATAATCTCTAACGCCGTCATAACAATAATCACAATATCCTGTAAATTCTTCGCTTACAAACGAAACATCAACAGCTTTTTGCCCCTTCGTCACATCATATTCTTTCAAACGGCTTACAAGTTCGTTCGTCTTTAATTCTCTTATTTCTAAAAATTCTTCTTGACACCACAAGATTTTGGAAGCTTTAATTGGAATTGCTAAGTCACAACTTATTTCTTCAGTTCTTTGAAGAGCGCAATCATTCTTATCAATACAAACTCTTTCTTGAACACCTTCAACATTTGTCACACCAGTTAAAACATCACCTAAAGTATATTTAGCGCTGCATTCACCCAGTTCTCCGCATTGCCAGTTAGGAGTGCATCTAACTCCATCTTTATAATAAATTTCTTCGGGCTGTTCTCCACACAAAACTTTAGAAGGTTTATTTGTCGTCGTTCCGCATGCATTATTATCAACGCATCCAAATGGGTAACTATATTCATCACCGTCTACACAAGTAGTCCATGAACAATCCCAATCTTCTAAACAAATCTCACAGCTCCTTGTTTCAGTTCTAGCTGGAAGAGCACATAAACTGTTTGTGCAAGTTCTTGTTTGAACAGAAGAAGAACATTCACTCCATGAAGAACAAACCCAATAGTCGCTGCAGCTTTGAGGAATACATTGCGCTCCATCACAAACTTCTCCTGCAGAGCAATCATTTGTCGTCGGAGTTCCCCACTCATAACAACTGTCAGAATCATAATTACCACACACTCTAGAAGATAAACTATCTCTGTCTGCGCAATAATATTGAACGCTTCCCGACGGAGAACACTCATTAATACACCCTGCTCCACCGCCTCCACCGCCGCCTCCTCCACCGCCGCCTTCAGTAGTACAGCTCGAAGAACATCCATCTCCACTTTGAACATTTCCATCATCACACTGTTCTCCAGCATCAACAGTTCCATCTCCACAAATTCCTCCAGCGTTAGGATCATAAACTTCAACATCAGTGTGCAAAGCACTTGCAAGATAACTTTGGAACCCGTCATCGGAAACAAACATTTTCCATCTTACATAACCCGTTCCGAAATTTCTATCAACTACAACCCAACTTTCATAAGTTCCAGTTCCAGTATTATTTGTTCTATAACCTTCAACATAGTCTGAGTCAGGATAGGAATGATCCGCCGAATCAGTTGCATTCGCAGTTACGTTCAAAGCGCTATAGTAAAACATTCCACTAACATTAGTCTTAGTTACATTGAAACTTAATTTCGCAACATCTTCATCCAAAAACTTGTAAATCCCTTCAACCAAAGTTAAATTGTAAACATAGTTTGGAATTAGGTATTGAACTATTCCAACGTCAACGCTGTCTTCAGAAACGCTTTTATGAATATCTTCAACAAAATAACTATAATTCACATTAATAGGATAAACATTAACATCATAAGAAGTTTTATCATAGCTTACATTGCATTCTCCGGTTGAATTGGTATATGATTCTCCAATATAGATTCCATCAAAATAAAAGAAGCAACTTCCTCCAACCAATCCCGCTCCGCTTTCATTGTATAATCTTGCAATTATAGTCATATTATCATTAACTAAACCAAGACTATCTTCCCAAGTCGTTCCATCATCTCCACGTGCAATTTCAGTTAAGTTCGCAGGATAAGTTAAATTAACTTCAACGTCAACAAAATCAATAGCGAAACTTCTAGAAACAGAAGCATAATTATTTGCACTGTCATTACAACTGACAATAGAACCATAACTCCCTTCATTCAAATCAAAAGAATAATAATAATTCGTGTCATTTGCATAGTTCATCGTCGTATTTGCAGCGCCGTTCAAACTAACACCGCACCAATCTAGATTTTCATTTGAAGTTAAATTAAATATGGCTAATGAGCTAGACAAACTAGAATTTGCAGGCGTCAACAAAGTCAAGGTTGGGGAAACACTGTCAACTTCAAAAACAAATGTTTCGTCGCTGAAATATTCACTCGTAACATTTTCTTCACCTTCTTCTACCATCTTTAGACATGAGACATACCAGAAATAATCTCCATCCAAAACATTTTTTGAAAAGCTTTGAATTGTTGTATTTACTACCGTTGTATCTGTATCATTTAAAACTCCGTTGATGAAAACACTGCAATTGCTAAATTCACTATTAAGATAATAATATTCAAAGCTAATTGCGTTGTTATTGGTAATCAAATTATTTTCAGGTGAAACCAAGTGGATCACTACAGAAGGCTCCGCTCCCAAGACTTCGATCTGGCTATAAGAAGTTTCGTTCATATTTCCAGCGTCATCAAATAAATAAAATTTGTAAGAGAAGTTTCCGCTGTAGACAACACTGTTGTATTCAACAAACTCACTTGTTCCACTAATTGAAACGGAAGAACTATTCACCCAAACTCCGCTTGAATTCTCTGAGAAAATGAAATGATCAAGATAAAAGTTATCAAAAGCATTAATGTAAAATGTTCCGGTTGAACCATTATACAAATCTTGAACAGTGTTTAACCCTGAATAAGTCGGAGCAATATTGTCAACCCTCACTCTCCACGAACTTCCGGCTCTATTATGCGTGGGTATTGCGGCATCATACACAATTAATGGAACTGACCTTAAACCGCTAACGCTGTTTGCAGCAACTGTCAAATTCCACGTGCTGTTTTGAAGCGGAGCTCGACTTCCTTCTTGGAAAATCATTCTTGTCGCGCCCGTTCCATTCAAGTTCGTAAGAGTTGCCGTCGTATAATCAATTCCGGATGCAACGTAAGGTGAATCACTAACTTCAGTAACCAATGTAACATTTTGTCCGTTTCTAACACTTTCTTGTCCAGAAGGATAAATTATATCCATACTCCAAATTAAAGGCGAATTTCTGTCAATTTTATAATGCTTAACGTCACTTGCATTATTTCCTTGTCCGTCAACAACAATCGCCTTTATATCGTAACCCGCTTCACCGTCGGCAAAACTGCTTGTCGTCCAATAACATCTATAATCATTATAGTAATTTGGTTTCGTCAGATTACAGCCACTTAGATTAGTCCAACCGACAGTTGAGTTTGAATATTGGAAATAAATTAGCGCGATGTTGCTGTTATCGCTCGCATTTGCAACAACGTTCACTCTTCCATTTACAACAGAATCATTTTCCGGTGTCCAGATATAAATTAACGGATCAACATTATCTTCGCTGGAAAGAGCAAGTCGATCTTTATTGTAAGAATTGATTGTATACTCGGTATTACAAATACCATCATTTTCATAATCTGGACAAGTCTGAGAGAAACCTCCGCCCAAACTGTCAACCCAATAATTTCCTCCAATATAATTTCCTCCAATAATATTTTCTGTTAAAGTCAAAGTCGTGTTGAACTCATTAGGATAACTTGCACTATTTGTCAACGCCACAATTTTGTTTTTTGTTGACGAATTAAAGATGTTGTTATAAACCAGATTATCGGCTCCGCTAGAAATATAAATAGGATAAAGTGTCGCAAAAATATTATTGTTTTTTATTTCGCCGTTTCTAAAAGTATAAACTGCCATACCTCTTGAGTTAACTCCCGAAGAAGAAACATTGTTATAGTCTATATCATTGTTATATGACGGAGAAACTATATACATTCCATAAGAAGAATCTCCAGTTACATCAATCTCGTTAAATTCAAGAATACTATTATTAAGTGCTGTTGCATAAATTCCATACCCTTTGTTATAAAGATTGATATCATTCCCAGACAAATTAACTCCAGAAGCGGTCGAGAATGCAACTAGATACGAGTTATAACCATATGAATAAAGATTATTTGATTTAACTGAATTCTGTCCTTTCAATTCTCTTAAAAATATCAGTCGATTTAATTCTCCAGAGGAGTAAAGATTATTTGAAGTAATATTCTGATTAGAAGAATAAATGGTATAAATGTTATAAGGTGTTGTCCCATTAGTAGTTATATTATTCTCAGAAACTACAGAATAATCTGATCCATAATTATAAATTCCATGACTTACATTTCCAGCCGTATTCATAACATTTAAAGAAATATTGGTTCCATTAGAATAATATGAATAAATTCCATAACTTTCTTTACCTATGGTCGTAATTTCATTTCTGTAAATACTAACATTTGGATATTTGTAAAGATAAATTCCATAGTTTCGTGCGCTCGAAGATTGCGAACCATAGGTATTGATGTCATTATTTTGAACAGTTGCATTATAGCCGTTTCTTAAATAAACTGAATAACTATTTGTTCTTCCGTCGCTTCCTTGTACAATATTACAATTCTTTATTGTAGTCTTGTTGAAACCGCTTGTTGTGAATGCGTAACCTGTTGTCGAATAAGAATAATTTATTGAATAACCATTGCAGTTCAGTTCAACATTATCAGCCGTTACTGTAAAACATGTCCCTGCCGCCGAAACATTCTGCGTTAAAGTATATTCTCCACCAGCCGTGTCTAAATTTCCACAAGCGCTAACAGCCAAGCTTACAATCCCTTCATCTAAAATTCCGAACCTTCCAGAATAACTCGAACTTGAATATTGTGAAACGGGCTGATTTCCGAAGATAAATCTCTGAGTAAAACTTAATGAAGAAGAATTTTTGCTAGTTCCTCCAAAATCAAATTTGCTTGATAAATTCATATTTGAAGAGATTGCAATGAATGCAAAAATAGTGGAAACTAAAAAAACTATAGTTAAAATTAAGTAAAACTTCCTTTTCTTCATTTTTCCTCATCTTTAAATTGAATAATTGACGAAAAGTTCGCTCCGATTTTGAGGAACAGTTTCTTCTTTCAATAGATTATTTGCCAGATCTTTCAGCCATCTCGTTCGACTTTCACTAATTTGCTCTTCAAGTTTTTCGTCGGTTAAATCAGAACCATAAGAATTTTCAGTCCAATAATTCCCAACCTCCATTCTTACCACAATTCGGCCATTAAACTCTTCTGCTTTAGTCACGCGAACGCTTTCATTTCCAAATTCATTTTGCAAAATCGCTCTCTCTTCACCGGTCAATTCAGTAACGGTAGCATTTGTCATTGTCAAATTGCTTTCAGTCTTGTTCTCAGAATAAATCACACCTTCACTTAAATTCACACTCAAAGATAAAATTTCTTCACCTCCATAAACCAACTTAACATTTAAAATTTCTTCATCAAAAATCAAATTCTTAGACGAAAGATTAAGATTAATTGTCTTTTCTTTTTCACCGATATACTCGCTTCCAAACCCGCTTTCAGTTTCAGAATAAGTTGTTGTAACAATAAACTCATTTTCTCTTCTATCTAAACTAATCTGACCATCAGACAAATTTTCTTCTGCTGTTCTAACGCTTCCGCTGACAATTTCTGCAGCTTGACCGTCGGGAAGCATCAAAGAATATTCATCTCCTTTTGTAACCGATCCTTCAACTTCATCACCTAAAACAACTTGCCCGCTCGGACCAAGATTCAAAAAGAAATTGTAAACTCCACCGAATAACCTTGAGATAATATTTCCTGTAATTTGCTCATCTACTTCAACTCCGGCATCATTAATTTCTTCCTCAGAATTATCTTCGACATCTTCTTCAACCGTAGCCTCTTCCACTTCAACAGTTTCTTCTTCGACAACCTCACTTTCATCTTGTTCTACTCCTTCTTCAACAACTTCGCTTTCAGATTCATTTTGTTCTACTTCAATAATATTATCTTCACTTTCATTAGACTCAATTTCTTCACTATCATCCGAAGGAACAATTTCATCTTCAACAATTCTCAATTTGAAATAAACCTGTGGAGTAATTTCTTTCTCTCCTTCCAACCCATAACCTTCCCCTTCACCACTCAAACTTTTTCCTTGAATATAGAAAGATCCGCTGACAGTTTCATCCTCAACAAAATCAGACAAATTATAATAATAACTTTCTCCCCCATTTTCCAGCACAACTTCACTTTGGGCCGGAATCAACTCACCTTCTTTCAAATTAATTTTAACATCACCGTCAAAAGATTCTTGATAAACATAATTGCCCTCCAAATTAATAACTGCTTGGCCTGAAAAAGATTTTCTGCTTTCATTAAAAAAATAAATTCCGCTCGCCAAAACCAAAACTAAAAACAAAACCGCAGCCGCCCCAAAGAAATAGTTTTTATTAAAACTACTTTTAGGTCCAATGTATTCAGAAACAACTTTCCCATCAACTCTTTTGCTGTGATAAACGTACGGGCCATACAGTTTTCCGTTTCGTTTAATATATTTTTTATACACCATCTCTATTCAAATGTAAGTAACTACATCTTCAACAAAACACGCTTAAACAATATTTAAACCTTTCTTGAAAAAGTATGAAAAAGAATTAACTTTACCGTCGTCAAATTTTTGCACTACACTTAAGATCCGTTTTGTGGCGGCACATAAGGAACTAAAATTAAAGATTGGTTGCCGTAAGCAATTTGAACATAACCGTTTTGCTGAACTTGCGAAAGAATTCCTAAGAAGACCATGTCCTGAGCCTCAATTTGTTTTTCCACAACATAACCATTGATCTGAGGCTTTATCAAAAATGAATAAAGAATGAATCCAACCAAGAGAACAATTATAACTAAAAGAACAGAAATAATTATTGTTGCTCTTTTATCTTTCATGTTATCTTAACAACCTTGCAATTTAAAAACTTTTAGTTAGTCGTAGTTATCTCAACAAGAGTGATTACATCTTTTGCAGTTATCCCTGAAGGAACCTTAACATAAGCTGAAATAACGTCTCCTGGCTGGAACGTCACAACTCCTTTAGATTGAATGTCATAATCTTTTTCTGTTTCTCCGCTCGATTCCAACACATTTCCAAAGCTGATTGCCTCGCCATTCTTATAAATTATTATCTCAATATCAACCGAAGATGATCCTTCACTTCCCAAACTTGTTGAAACCGCGGTAATGCTTCCGCTCCTAGCCATAACATATCCTTTCTCAGTCGAAGATTCAATTCCCGCCGAAGTTTTCAAGAATCTTGATGACTCGGCACTTTCCACACCAAAGTCAAGGAAATTTCTCCTGTCTTGAGCAACAATTATGTCGCCCTGTTTTTCAAGTTTCTCAACGGAATAACTGATTACAAAAATTTTCTTTTGTTCGTTTGATTCATTATAATCTACTTCATAAATAGCTAAATTAGTATCTCCCACATTTTCAATTTCAACTTCTTTGGGTAAAGCATTAAAGTCCACTTCAGAAATATTATTTATACTCGCCGGATCAACCGCATTATTTTCAGCAAACTCTTTTACAAATTGTTTCGCATTTTCAGAAATTGTTTCAACCGCTCCTTCTTCGGCAGTCGCCACAAAACCGACTAATAAAATCGCAATCAAGCTCACAGCCAAAACAAGGAAAACCTTTTTCACCATCTTCTTTAAGTTAATATGCAGAGGGAATTTATAAATTTGTTGGGAAAGCTAACTTTATAACCCCTTCTCTCTTTAACAAACCATGGAAGAAATCATCAAAGAAAACAATTTCGAAAAGGCCAGGGACAAAATAAAGAAGTCAAAATTTGAACAAAAGATATTTACTAGTAGTAGCGATGAGTTGAACAGAAAAATTTTGGAAAAACAAAAAATCGACGTTCTCTTAATTAACTTAGCCGAAAGAAAGGACGGACAAAAACAAAGAGATTCCGGCCTTAACCAAGTCCTAGCAAGAATTGCTAAAAAAAACAGCGTAAAGATAGGAATAAACCTGGACGAGATAATAGAATCACAAGGAAAAGAAAAATCAAGAATATTGGCAAGAGTAAAGCAAAACATAATTATCTGCAACAAAAATAAAATCCAGATGACATTCATAGCGCAAAAAGATCAAAACCGCCGGAATCTTCATGACCTAAAATCACTTGGCTCAGTTCTCGGAATGCCAACTTGGATGACAAAGAACATTTAATATCAAGTTGGCTTGTGATCTAAAAATATTTAAACTATAGACGATCTATAGAACTATGGTAACAACAATTCAATTAAATGAAAAGGTAAAGAACGCCCTCGACAAAATGAAAAACAACAAGGAAACATATGAAGATGTAATCTTAAGTCTAATGGAAATCGCTGAGAAATGTAAAAGAGAACAAGAGGAATTGTTAATAGAAGGTTACAAAGAAATGGCTGAAGAAAGTTTAAGAATTACTAAGGAGTGGGAAGGAACATTAATGGATGGTTTAGACAGAAACGAAAAATGGGACAACTTACAAGAGGAGATATAGTAGTAGCAAACCTAGAGCCAATTAAAGGTTCAGAGCAAGGAGGAGTTAGACCAGTTCTCATAATTCAGAATAATCATGGAAATAAATCATCCCATACAACAATTGTAACTTCTATTACTTCTAAAATCTTCTCAAAAGAATTTCCAACGAACGTCTTCATTAGAAAAGAAGATTCTAAATTAAAATTAGACTCAACAATAATGCTAAATCAAATCAGAACGATCGACAAATCACGGATAATAAAAAAATTAAGCCATCTTGACAGCTTCACAATGAATAAAGTAGATAAGGCTATTAAAATAAGTTTATCTCTAAACTAAATAAAAAGATTTATTCCAAAACTTGTTTGATTCTCTTCTGGAATTCTAATTCAAGATTAAGTTTTCTTTTCTTAAGTTCGTCCTCGTGATCTTGAATGTGCTTCTTAAGTTTAAGATCATAGTCATTCTTTAGTTCTTGTCTAAGTTTGCTTTCTCTAGCTGCAAGCTCCTTTTCAAGCTGCTTATTGAAGTCAGCCATAAGTTTATCATGAATTCTTTTTCTTTCTCTTTCTTTCTGCAGAACAAAATTGTGCTTTTCCTTCATAAGTTGCTCTCTTTGCGAATCAATCATATCTCTATCTTTTTGTCCTTTAATATCAAGGGATTTTATTTTCTGCATTTCTTTCTTTTTCAACATCTCAATTTCCTTACTCTTCTGCAGAACAAAATTGTGCTTTTCCTTCATAAGTTGCTCTCTTTGCGAATCAATCATATCTCTATCTTTTTGTCCTTTAATATCAAGGGATTTTATTTTCTGCAATTCCTTTTTCTTCATTGCTTCAGCTTCTCTCTCAGCCATAAGTTTTTTTCTCATCACTTCAGCTTTTTCTTTATCTTTCTTTTCAAGCATGTTAATCTTAAATTGTTCTCTCTTCTTCAATGCCATAAAAATTTCTTCTTCCCTTCTCTTTTTTGCGTTCAACAATTCTTCTTCTCTTTTCTTCATCAAATTAAGCTTTCTCTCTTCTTCCGCCAGCTTCATTGCCAGCACCCTTTCCTCTTCTTTCTTTTTAATTCCAAACTCCTTTTCAAGCGCCTTAGCTCTTTGACTAAGCTCTTCCCTTAATCTCTTTTCAAGAATGTTCTTTTGGATTTCAAGTTCTTCACGTGCATGTTCTTTAAGCTTTCCAACATATTGTCTTCCAAGTTTCGCTTTTTCCTGATCAAACTTTTCTTTAAGTTTATCGTCAAAATTCTCTTTAACTTCTTTAGCAAGCTGTTCTTTCATATCTCGATTATATTTTAATTGAAGTTCTTTTTCCAGCTTTCTCTTCCTTTCATTAAATTCACTGATCAAATTGTCATATCTTTCTTTGAATTTCTGATCCCGTTTAGCCAAATCAAGTTTCATCTTATCGTCGATTTCACCTTCTTTTTCTTTAACTCTCTGGGAAAGTTTCACCTTCAAATCTTTTAAGAAAACATTAAAATCGACATCAACCAGTTCTTCAATACCGCTATCCACCGCCCCAGTCCTTCTTTTGTTCTTTCTTACTGCCTGTTTAATATCAATAAGTTCTTTTTTTATTTCGGGGAATTTTCCCTTGATTCTTTCAATATCCTGAGCAATTTCCTGATGCTCTTTCTTTATCATTTCTCTGGTTGGCATCGACCTTCTCTTCGGTTTAAACTTTCGGTTAATTTTGAGTTTTAATTCTCTCAATTCTTTTTCAATTTGAGGAATCATAGAAACATTCTTTAGTTTGGACCTTATCGCTCGTTCTTCTGCAGAAAAACCCCTTGTATCAAGACGGTTCAACTCTTTTTCTAATTCCTTTAATCTTTGAACTCCAAATTTGAAAGTTTCAAAATCGCTTCTGCTAACCTTGCTAGCAGAACTTTTCTTTTTTTTCATCATCAACCCTCTTTTTATAGACAATATATGTAATTTTTATTTTTATACCTTTCGTTATTTTTTGGTCAAAACACCGGTTGCATATCCTTGTTTCTTCCATTCTTTAACCGATGCATCAATCGATTTTTTCTCGTCATTAAATATATCGAGTTTATATCCTTCTTTTTGCCACTCGCCGAGCTTTTTCTCGACTGCGCTCTTTCCTTTTCTGTGATATTTCCTAATCTCCTTTCTTTGTTCTTTTTGCTTTTTCTTAACACGCGCAATTACCTTTTTCTTAATTTTCTTGAATTCTTTTTCTTTAACTTTTCTTACTTCGCTGTTTCTTTCTCTCTTTATTCCTTCCTTATAACTTTCAAGTTCTGCTAGATTTCTTTCCATCTCCAACTTCTGCTGTTTTCTCAATTGAATCAAGAATTCATCTCTGGTCTTTATGAAGTAAACAAAAAAGATCGTCAATCCGACGACAAAAACAAAAACCGCCAGCGACAGCCAAATAGAGAAATTATTCAAATAATCAACCTGCTTTTTTTCAACTTGAAAGCTTTCAACAAAAACATTTGAATTACCATTATCCTCAAGTATCATTGTAAAAACATAATCTCCTGTTTTGAAATCCTCCGGAATATCAATTACTTTCGAGAAATCAACGCTGTCAGTCATTTGTATGTTTGACTCATCATAAATTAAATCATTTCCGTAAAAATCCTTTATTGAATAATGAAGCTTTATGATTTTGCTTTGCTTATCCCTAAGATTGTACAGCGACAAATCAACTCCAAACTTCCCGCCAGGAACAACCTCTGAATATTGAGGTATCGGCTTACCTGTTATAACCAAATAACTTGAAGGATTCTCGACGGATAAAACTACTGGGAGCCTTTTTTCATAATTCCCATCTTTAACAACTAAATACCCCTGATAAGAATCAACCTCTCTTTTCTCATCATTAAATTTCAAGAATACATCTTTCGTTTCATAAGGATCAAAAAAAATGGAGCTTTCAACATCTTTTCCTATTCCTTCCAATCCTTCAAAATAAAAAGAAATGTTTTGTTCTTCTTCAAGCAGGCTTGTAACTCTTATACTTGTCTGAACTTCTCCATTAAATGGAATTGACATTCTAACAAAATAACTGTTCAAGGTAAAACTTTCTTCTCCTCGAGAATTAAAATAAATAAACATAATCGCAAAAATTAATATTCCTGCAGCGACAAATGTCCAAATATATTTGCGATTCATTTCGACCTCTTCTTATTAACAGCTAGTTTAGTCAATTTTTTATATCTTTGTATTATGAACCACATCGCTGCAAAGCTTAAAAGAACAATTGCAAACACACCGACTATCAATGCTTTTCTGTCTAGCTTAAATAACTGCGAAGACTCAATCTTAAACTGATGACTTGCAACTGCAACACCGTCAGGATAAATTAATTTAGTTCCGATAACATACTCTCCTTCAGGTAAATCTTCTGTCGAGAAATCTTTGTTAAACCAAGTCTGGTTTTCAACTGCAATAGTCTCCGAACCTTTATAATAAACTTTTCCGTTGAAGTCTTTTATTTCATAATCAAGTGTTACATCCATTTTTTCCTTTAGTCCTGCCTGAAGCAAATAATATTGAACAACCAAGTCTTGACCGGCAGACACAACTCTATTCTCGGCCGGAATCGTCATCTTAATATCGAATAAACTCTTTTCTGTTTTAACTTCAATAACAACTGCAATTTCTTTTCGTGAAAGTCCAGATCTAACAATAATCTTTCCGGGGAACACTCCCGTTTGATTGACCGAGACAACATTGAATTCAACTGTAACACTTTCACCCGGTGCAAGCGTGAAGCTGTCCTGCGAAAAATCTATTAATCTGTTAATCCCTTCTTCTTCTATTACAAATGTAGCGGTTTTACTATATGTATTTGTTATAGTGAATGAATCATGTTTTACCGCCCCTAGCGAAATTGTTTGTTTATAATCACTTATACCTAAATTAAACTCTACTGGGTAAAGTACTTCTTTCACGACGCTGCTTCCGCCTCCGCCACCACTTCCTCCACCCGTTCCTCCATCATCTCCACCATCGTCTTCTGGAACAGAAACACTTTCAGATAAGTTAATTGTTCGTGTTGCTGTGCTATTCTCTCTATTGTAGACATCCGTAGCTGAAACATTGTAGCTGTAATTTCCATAACCTAAACTTGTCCAATTTATTGTTCTTACATCTTCAAGATAAGTTGTGCTGTTAACTTCTCCGCTGTCATTTGTCAATTTGAAAGTAATGTTAGCTAAATTAGGTTCACTCAGTGAAACATTAACATATATCGATTGTCCCGAAATATTTGCTCCGTCAACACTTGTGCCAGTTCCAAAGTCAATTAAAGGTGCTATTGAATCAACACCAAAAGTCACACTGCTGTAGTTTAGATTATTCGAAGAATCATTAACGTACACAGTTACAATATTTGTTCCCTCGTTCCAGAATGAAGAGATATTTGTGCCGCACGTTATTGAAACATTTGCTCCTCCGTTAACTGAATACCAGCAGCTGTCAAGTCCGACGTTATCGCTTGCAGTATAATTAACCATTACATCATTTGTTGTAAAGTTCGAATTATTCACTGGATAAGTAATATTTACTGAAGGGAAGGTCGGATCACTTACTCTAATGAAATAGGTTTCATAACTTGCGGAATAGTTTACGCTCTGTGAATAATAAACAGTAATATTGAAAAGTCCAAATGAATCAAATGTTGTTGAATTTGAAATTGAATTTATTCCCGTATTGATTAATTCTCCGTTTTGGTAAATTGTCAAAGTTCCCTGTGAATCACCTGTTATCTTTGTTCCATTTATTAAAACTGTTTCCCCAATATTAATTGATTTGTTTCCTTCAGCTCCGTCGAATGTCAAATTAACTTCTGAGTTTGCTCTGTTAACTGTCAATGTAAAGGTGCTTAATGAAGACGAAACTGAATAATTTTGTCCTCCCGTGGTATTAAACTTATAGCTATAACTCCCAACCGCTAAAATTGTGTTATCTGGATTAGTTATTGAAACATTATTTCTGAACAAAACATAAGTTACATCATCATCCCCGCTGTTTGATTCGGTCGCTTGAATGTTTGCTGCTGTCCCATAACTAATAGGGGTTGTTCCATCTACATTCGCAGAAGGAGAAATCTTATTTATAAGATAAGTTCCAGTCTCAGAATTATTGATAT
>CAZFDH010000013.1:0-17713 GCA_964518155.1 Candidatus Woesearchaeota archaeon | reverse complement strand
TGAACTGGCAGTTATTGGAGGAGATGATCAGGCTGGGCTGATGACTAAAATGAAGAAAGGTCTTGCAAATGTTTTGGCTGGTGCTGATCTAAGCGCAATAACTATAATTGGGCCTGCAACAATAGTAAAGGAAATAAAAAAGAATCCTAAGAAGATTGAATTATTCTTGAATAAATAATACCGCATAATCTTATAAATAGGTTAAATTTTGAAATTTTATGATAAGAGGAACTTTGAAAGATTCTAAACTGGAACTGCGTGTTGGAGTTTATGGACTAGGGCAATTAATGGTTAATCCAATAAACGGAACATTTTCCTATAATGGCAGAAGAATTCCCATAACTCTTATGTATGATATTGGAAATGAGGACGGGGTGAGTTCAGATCCAGATATTAATCCGGCTGAGATGGATAAACTAAGAAGATTAGATCTAGTTATTGATGGATATGGGTATGAGAAATTAATTGATTTCGGTAACTTTCAACACACAATGGGAGAATACCAAGTCGAAATTATTATTGAATAATTTTAAATAGTTCGGCAGATTTTTACAGTTATGCCTCACCAATGTGTTAGATGTTCGAGAATAATCCCTGCAGGAAGCAAGGAATTAATAGAGGGTTGTTCTAGCTGCGGCAGCAGATTCTTTTTCTATATTAGAGATGAGCATTTACAAAGAATAAAGGAAAACCCAATAGTTTTGCCTGAAGTGGACAAAGATCAAATTGAAAAAGATATACGGGAGATGGCAGGCATTGTTGAAGAAGACACGCCAGTAATTTTAGATATTGAATCAGTTAGAGTAATGGGAGAAGGCAAATATGAAATTGATTTAGTTAATCTTTTCCAGAAAAACAGGCCGTTAATTTATCAAATCGAAGAGGGTAGATATGTAATTGACTTGTCTTCGACGTTATCTAAGAATATAAAAGATTTAAACGGACTGAAAGAGGATAAATGAACGCAAGTGAAATTCTAAAAGAGGTTTTAAGAGAAATAAAGCCCACTGAAAGTGAAATACAGGAGATAAAAAGAGAGGTAGAAAGAGTTGTAAAAAAGGTGGAGTCTAATCTGAAAAAACACAAAATAAATGCTGAAATTTTTGTCGGAGGAAGTTTTGCTAAAGGAACACTAATTAAGAAAGATAAATACGATGTGGATGTTTTTTTGAGATTTGCCTTCGAGAAAGATATGGTCAAAGCAGAAAAGGCCATCGAAGGAATTGAAGAAGTCAACGTGGTGCACGGTTCAAGAGATTATTATGATATTAAAATAAATAACAAGATCGTCTTGGAATTAATCCCTGTCTTCAAAATTAAAAATTACAAGGAAGCGAAAAATGTTACGGATTTGTCTTACTCTCATGTAAAGTACATTAACAAAAAAGTCGATGAGAAAATTAGAGATGAAATAAGGCTTGCTAAAGCATTTTGTCATTCGGCCAAATGTTATGGGGCAGAGTCTTACATCAGAGGATTCTCAGGCTACGGTCTTGAACTTTTGATTTACAATTATAGAAATTTTATTAAATTTGTAAAGGTAATGGCCAATACCGGCGACAAAATTGTTCTTGATATTGAAAAGGACTACAAAAATAAAAAACAAATTTTGATGGACATTAATGAATCTAAACTTGGCTCGCCGATTATTTTAGTTGACCCCACATTTAAAACAAGAAATGTTTTGGCGGCGTTGTCTGAAGAGACTTTTGAAAGATTCAAAAGACATTGCCATATGTTCTTGAAAAAGCCAAGCAAAGAACTATTCGAAAACTCTAAAGAAGATTTTGAGAAAATGAAAAAAGAAGCGATAAAGAAAAAACAAGACTTTGTTATTTACGAAATTGAAACTGACAGGCAAGAAGGGGATATTGCTGGAAGCAAACTTTTGAAATTCAACAACTTTTTTATTAAAGAGCTGGAGAAATTTTATGATGTGAAGAAAAGTTCTTTTGAATATTACGACGGCAAGATTGCAAAAGGGGCAATTAGTTTAGTCAAGAAAAAAGAAATAATTTACAATGGGCCGGTTTTGAAAGATAAAGAAAATGTTCAAAAGTTCAAAAAAATGCACAAAAGAACTTATACTAAAAATGATAGAATTTACGCTTCTGAAAAAGTCAAAGATATCAAAGCGTTCATGTTAGACTGGATGAACGACAACAGTCGCAGAATGAATGAAATGAGCATAGTCAGTTTTAAGATTTTAGATAATTAATTTATTCGTATTCTTTTGTTTGATCTTTTATTGCTTGAGCACGAAGATGGTGATAAGCGAAGACTACCCCATACATAAAAACCCCAAACTCTTCAGGAGAATAAGAAGGTCTATGTTCCAAACAAAAATTAACTAAAACTGGTTGTTCTAAGGCTAACTTATCAATCATTTCAGAAATATTTAATCTTAAGTCTCCCTTCTTAATATCTCTTGAATATTCCCAACACGTTTCTGCTTCTATCATCCTTAAAGGGCAATCTTCAGATTTGTTTTCTAAATCGTCCGTCATCTTAAATTATTTTGGTGTTAGTGCATATATTCCGGCAGTTAATGCGACGCTTCCAGCAGTTATTAATGCAGCCAAAGTTTTTTTAGTTTTAGAATTTTGTTCTGAAAGAAGTCCGGGGTAAGAGGGTCTTTCACATTTCTTTAGTCCAGTTAAATCTCTGAATAAATCGACAGCGTAACCCATTGGCGCTCCGTTAACTAGTCCGACAGCGATAGCACTTGCAGTTCCTAGCGCGATTTCTTTTGGCTCTCTTACTCCAGAAGCATAATACATTGCTGGAGCCACTAGTAAATTGAATAGTCCGTTGTAAGCGGCATCATTAAAGCTTTGGATTCTCTCGCCAGTTTTATCTGTTATTCCAAGAACTTTTCGATAAACGTCTCTTCCTTTTGAATAAGCTATTCCCAATCCACCGAAATAAGTTAGTCCTGCAGCAAGAAATCGCGCATTCACTGAAAGATCGTCGGACATCCCTGCCAAACCTGTTTCGAAAACTGCAAAAATAGGAGTTGATTCTGCTAAAAGTGCGGTTGAGTCTATTGCATGAAGAACTAAATTATCTTTTAATTTCCTTAATTTACTAACTTGCGTAGTCATTTTAACCTCACGCATTCAAAGCTTTTTCGAACAAGGAAGCGAAAGCTTGCGCGAAGAATTCAGAATTAAGCCAGACAGCCATTTCTTCCTGCTCGGTTTTCTTTGAAACGTAGAACAAAATTTCTTCTCTGTCGACGATGAAGAATTTAGCTTCTAAGTTTATCTTTTTGAATTTCATGTTGAACTTTTTATTAAGCTGTGCGATTAAAGCGTCGTCGCCTGAAAGAGCGATTTTTAATTTTATTTTTTCTCGGTTAAATATGTCGAATGTCTGCATGAACAATTTTGATTTTGCGTTCATTTCTTCAGCGCTTGTGCAAATTATAACTTCTTTTTTTGCGTTTTGCAAGATCTCTCTTAAATGATTTGAGATGTTCGATTTTCCTTTTAATGAAGCTGAGATGTCCTCACGTTTTATTGGGTCGATTCCGCCGTTGTAAAGTGTTTCTAGCTGAGTGTATTCATCTGTTTCTTTTATTTTTGATAAGCTAATCATTCTTTCTTCAGCGTCTTTTTTGACGTTGTTCTTCAATTTTTCTAAAATTATTTTTGGTTTTACTCCTAAGTATTTTACAGGTTTTCCTAGTTTTACAATTGCAAATCCTCGTTTTTCCAACGATTCCAAAACGTCGTAAGTTCTTGAACGTGGAACTCCAGAAATGTCAGCGACTTCTCCGGCGGAAGCAATTCCTTTTCCGAGCAAAGCTAGCCATACTTTTGTTTCATAAACATTCAAATCAAAATAATCTTTGATCTTATTTATTAATTCGTTTTTTACTAACATTTTACTGTATTGTAAGGATAAACTTTAGCTTGCTTTAATTTGTCGACTGCTCCGGCCCATCTTGCTGCAATTACGCCAGGACTTTCTCCACCAAGAGCCTTAAGAATAGACTGGTACTCTTCATTCATCTCGTCCATTTCTGTAGCGTGATAAGTCCAATCGTTTTGATTTGAAGAAAAGAATCTATCTTCGACAATTGATCCTCTCTCAACTAATCTTTGAATTCTATTCCAATGTTCTTTGTTTTCGTAAATTTCCATTATTGTGTTTCTCCTTGTGCTAATTTTTCGATTTCGCTTTCGGTTATTGGATCGTGATCGAATGGAAAATGATTTGTCAAATATTCGTTAACTCTTTCCAAGAAATCTTTTCTTCCTTCTTCTTTCTTTCTATAAGAATCTGCAATAGAAGCAATATAACTCTCTCTTGCGTCGGCGTAATCATTCCATATCGAAACTTGTGTTCTTGTTGTTACCATTATTATTTGATCAGAAATACGTTTTCTGAGACGATCACTCTCTGTAGTTTTACTACTATGTTCTAGAACAATTTTAGTTTATAAATCTTACGATATGTTACTTTCTAAAAGTAGAAACATTACGCTGTTTGCGAAGAGGATTCTAAACTAATCTCTCTTCTTGACTTAAGTTCTATTTTTTCTTTTTTTGCAACTTCTCTTAAGCCAGGAATTGAGCGTAATTTTCTTATTTCACTTAGTACTCCATGATAATACTTTTTATCTGTGGTTGGATCCATATGATAAAACCTAAGATGATTCTCTCTAATTTGTAAATAATTCCGATATTCCTCTAAGTTTTTTCTAAATCTAGCATAGTGATCTGAGCAAATCAAAGTTGACATCAGAATTTCTGTGAAAAAGTATTTTTAAATCTTACCAAATCAAGTAACTCAAGATCATTCCCAAAAACATTCCGGCCGTTATGAACGGCATTGCCGGATAGAATTTCTTTTTTTCCGCAAGGAAGAGCAAGTAGGAAAGTCCTAAAGCCGCGCCTGCAATAACCATAAATGCAGAATAAAGTCCAAGAGTTTTCATCATTACTCCTGCGGTAATTATTGGGAAAACAACGTCGCCTCCGCCGAGAATCGCAACGTTGACCTTCATTTTCTTTTTAGGATCTTTCTTTTTCATTGCCTTCATTTTTTCCTTCATCTCTTTTGTCAAATATGGCAGGAAGAAACCAGAGAAAATCTTCAATTTTTCAATTTGGTATTTCGCCATTTTTTGCATAACGCCTGAATGCCAAACTGCCCACATATCGTAAATTGAAATCAAGATTAACAATCCAATCATTGTGTAAATATTTAAGATAGGAACAAAAACTGCGGCGATACCTGGGTAAATTAAGAGTTCAGTAGTGTTGTGAATTAAGAAATTAGAACGATAAATTTTAAAGAACGCGAGAGGAAGAGCAATGACTAATGAAATAAGAGTCAAATACCTGAATTGAGGGAAAATAGCGTTAAGCGAAACTGTTAAAGCAATTACAACAACAGAAAAAAACCAAAGCCGCAAAATGAAATCCGCTCTAATGTGGCTTAACAAAAATAAAATTATTACTGCAAATGCGAATGCAATTATAAGCCCTGAAAAATAAGAATAAAAGTTTTGTTCTTGTTCCACTTCATCGTTTTCAAGGCCCAAAGGTAAATCAGGGGCAGTAACATTTACAACTGTGCCTTGAATAACTTTTGTCTCAGCATAGTGATCGACGACGTAAAGTCCGATCAACTGCGTTAAAATAAACATTCCAAGTAAGATAAAAGTAATTTTGTAATTGTGTTTCATAGGAAAAATTATGAAGCGGTGCAAGATGCTTGGTTACAAACGCAAGTGTAGAAATACCTATTTCCTGAAGTCTGATAGTCTCCACCTGCTCTTACAAATCCAGAAGGGCATGATACTTGAGGATTATGTGTTCCGCAATTAACTTGCACGTTCAGAACAGCGCTATCAGTACTAGCACTTCTCACTCCGCAATGCATTCCACTAATATAACCACTTGTTCCACCGCTTGTCGATGTCGGCCAAGAATCTCTTCTAACTCCACCGAGAATAATTCCATTTCCTGAAGGAATAACTAAATCGCTATCGTTAGCAAAAAAGTAATCTCCGTCGTCATCACTTATTTGAAGAATACCGGATCCAGCCAAGTTTCTAAAATAAATGTGTTTCTCAGGAATGCTTCCAGCTAAAACAATAGCTCCCTCTTTGTTTGTGTTACCTAAAAATATTGAAGCAGGGAAATAATAATCAGATGAACCAGTGGAACTTCCGCCGAATGTTCCAGGAGCAATTTCGCCTGGACTATGTCCAAAAACTGAAGGATTGTTTGTGTTAAACGCAGCGACGGCAATAATTCCTAAGACAACTATAATTGAACCTAGAATTGCATAAACATAATTCTTGTTTAAATTCACCTCTAATTTCATAATTGATTTAAGATAAAGTTATTTTTAAATTTATCTGAGATTTTTGGATGTTATCTTAGTCTTACAGTTTCAAGATTTCTAGGAACGTTGGTTTCGACGCGGTTGAGTTTGTATAATGTTGAAGCGAGGTCGAGACATTTTGAAACTTCACCGTGATTGATTAAAATTCTTTTTGGTTTTGGTTTCATGTTCTTGAAGAAATTTGTCAATTCGTTTCTTCCAGGGTGAGCGCTTAAACCGGCAATAGTATGAACTTGAAGATTTATTTTTACACTTTCTTCACGGCCGTCGACCATCATTCTAGTTTCTTTTATTCCTTCCTGAACTTGACGACCCAAAGAACCAACACCTTGGTAACATACAAATAAAATTGCGTTTTTCTCGTTTCCTGCGAACTCCCTGAAATATTCTACTGAGGCACCTCCGACTAACATACCGGAAGTTGCCAGCACAACACATGGTCCGCCCTCGACAACTTGCTTTCTTTCTTGAGGAGAACCGACTCTCGAGAAAATGTCTGAAGTGAAAGGATTTTGATCTTGGAAAACTTGATTTCTAACTTTTGCTGATAAGAAATCAGGATAAGCAGTGTGAATCGCATTAATATCCCAAATCATTCCATCGATATAAATTGGAATAGAGGGAAGTTTTCCTGTTCTAATCGCATCTTCTAAAATTAAAATTGTTTCTTGCGCTCTACCTAAGCCCAATTCCGGAATCAAGACTTTTCCACCGTTCTCGACGGTTTTTCTTACGATGTCTAAAAGTTTTTCTTCGGATTCAATTCTTGGAGGCAATATATCGTTCTTCGAACCGTAAGTTGCTTCTGTTAAAACTGATTCTACACGAGGGAAAACAGTAACTGCAGGATCCAAAAGTCTAGTTTTAGTATATTTGTAATCTGCGGTGTAAAGGAAATTGTGAAGACCGTTTCCGATATTGAAATGAACCATTGCACTTCCAAGCGCGTGTCCGGAATTATAGAAAGTAATTCTTACATCAGGAGTAATATCTGTAACTTCATTGTAATTCAAGCAAATAGTGTGCTTTACCATTTCACTTACATCTTTTGAACTAAACAGAGGAGTAGCAGCTTGTTTGTATGCGACGCCGATGAAATCCAAAGAAGTCAGCGCCGACAAATCCATTGTAGGAGGAGTCATATAAGTTGGTCCTTTGTAACCCATTTTATACAAATAGGGTAAGAGTCCGACGTGGTCTAAGTGGGCGTGACTTAAAACAACTGCATCAAGTTTGGAAATGTCAAATTCAGGAACGTCAAAGTGGGGGAATTTTTCTGTTCCTTGAGACGCTACATCAATTCCGCAATCCAAAAGAATGTTTGAATTTGGAGTTTGAAGTAAAATTGAAGATCTTCCGACTTGTCGTCCGCTTCCAAGGAAAGTTAAGCGAACCCATTCTTCAACTTTTTCTGGCGACCATTCACGATAAATTTTTTCTCCAATTTCATTAAGGAATTTTCTTCGGTAATTGTTGTTTGCGTAAAGCGCTTCCCTTACACTTTCAGTGATTTTACTTTTTATTGCGGGAGAACGTTGAACTTGAGGTGTCCAAAAAGTTGACCGTCTAATTTCTTCCAAAATTGAACCTTGTTTCCCAATTACTAATCCCGGACGTTTAGCTTCAATTACAACAATGCTTCGATGATAGTCAAAAATTATTTTTGTAACTTCTGCGTCTGAAGGTACAATTTCACGAATCTTTTTTTCAGTTGCTTCTTCTTTGGGCAAAATCTTTTGATCGGCACGAAGCTCTATTCTTTTTTTTATTTGATTCACGATCTCACGAACTTTCCCCTTGTCATCAACGAAGAAGTCTTTGTTCTGGGTGTATATTACAATGTTTGCGCCTTCGAACGACGCGTCGCAGATCTCTCCATGTAAGTTGTCTTTTATTGTTTTTAGTATTTCCATGTTTTTAAGAATAATTTATTATTTCTCGTCTTTGTATTCAGGCAAGATTTCTTGTTCCACCACCTTTTGAATTCCATCCTTTGTGATAGTATAAACATCAATTCCGTAGCCTGAAGCGACATCCCTTTGAGTTGAAGATTTAAGAGATTCTTTTGCCAGTTCAATTCCTTCTTTTAGAGTAATTCCTTTCTTATATTGTCTTTCTAACAATCCCAAAACATAAGGCATACCTGAACCGAAATTAGCATCGTAATCTTTTACTAAAGTAATATGTCCTACAGGGTCCATAGAATAAAGTTCAGTAGTACCGTCTTCATTGAAACCTCCGATTAAGAATCCTGCTTGCTGTCTTGATGACATAATATGAGAAAGCAAGTTTGCCGCTTGTTTTACAGTAGGTTTAGATTTTGAACGCAATTCTTTTAGTCTGAGTTCTGCCCCTAGAATTTTTGGGACTCTTTGTATTTCTACTGCGAGACCGCATCCAGAAACAAGTAAATTACTATTAACGGGGAAGACTTTGTTTTCGTATTTGTTCATAACGATGTTTCCTGCAGTCGATTGTCTGTCAGCAGCCATTACAACTCCGTCTTTACAAACGATTCCAAGAATTGTAGTTCCCGTTTTCAATATCGAATTTTTCAATTCATTTTCCATTTTCAGAATAAATAAATTCACCAGAATTTACAATGTTTTAGAGAATGACCAATTTATAAATTTTACGTTTTCATTCCTGCGCCTCTTTTCTTGAAAGGCCGTTGTGTTTTCTGATTTTTATGATGTGGTCGGCAAAGCTTTCGATTTTTTGTTCGTGGCTGACGATTATTAACTGGTTTACATTGAGCTGCTGCAAAACGTCTCTCATTTTGTCAAGTTGCTGCTCTGAGAAACCATCGGTAGGCTCGTCAAGAATAACCAAATCTTTAGTTTTTATTTTGCTGATTAGAGAATTAATTACCTGGTTAAGTGCAAGACGATAGGCAAGAGCAATTGCAGTTCGTTCCCCTCCAGACAAATAAGCATAATCAATTTCATAGTCGTGCTGCTCTACAACAGGAGTAAATTCGTCATCAAGCCGGACCGCGAAATTTTCTGAAACGAGCATTGAAAACCATTCAGCGAAAAGACGTGAAAATTCTGCCTATAGTTTAATCATAACATTTCTTTCTACATTAGAGACAAGAGGAATGAATTTTTTGTTTATCCAATCTTCCAAATCCGCCAAATATTCGAGGCGTTTTTTCACTTCTTCAGTTTTTGAAATTCTTTCCTTTAATTCTTCAATCTGTTTTTCGAAAAGAGATATTTCTTTCTTTAGTTCAGCGACTTTAATCTCAGCCATTCTTTCTTCTTTTCGGGCGAAATCCAGCTCCTTCTCTTTAGCTTCGTAAAGATTATTGAACTTATTCATTTCAAATGCGGAAGAGCGAAGAATCTCCAGGTGCTGTTTTAGAAGAACAATATCTTTTTCTAAACCTGCGTTATTCTTTTCAAGTTCCGAAAGCCTTGATTTTTTATCGTCGAGATTCTGAAGTTTAATTTTTACAATGTTAAGATCCTGAATTTCTTTTTGCTTTTCGTTTATCTGCATTTCTATTTCGCTTGATTTTTTTGAAAGCTGTATTTTTTCCAAAGTCGCTTCTTCAATCGCTTTAACATTTTGTGAGATCATCGAATCCATTTTGTTAACGACGTTGATTTTGTAAACTGCGGAGACGTCCTGAAGACAAGTCGGGCAGACTTCTATCTGATTTATTTTTTGTTTTGAAAGTTCACTTTCCTTATTTTTAAGCTCGAAAGAATGAATTTTAGAATTTGCGTTCAAAATCTTTTCAAGAAGATCTTCTTTTTCTTTTCTCAAAGCGTGAATGTTGAGTTCCAGAGTTTTAATCCGGTTTTGATCGAACGACAGCGACGACATTTCTCTAATTTGTTGGACAAGCTGTTCAATAAGCCGTTTATTACCGTTAATAGAATCGTTTTTTGTTGAGATCATTAGGTTAGTTTTTTCCGCTTCCTGCTGAAGTTTGTTTCGCTCTTCTATTTTTTTATAAATTCCTTCCATTTCATCTTCAATGACTTTTCTGTTTTCAGTTTTAAGAAACAATTCTTTTTCAACAGAAACGACATTGTATCTTTTTGTTTCTAGTTCAGTTTCTTTTGTTTCAAGAAGCGAGCGGTCGGAATCAAGACTTAAAGTCATTCCCTCTTTGATTTTCTTTTCTTCACGGATTTTTGAGATTATAACTGAAGTGTTCTCCAGAATTCTTTTATACTTGTCAATTCCGAAAACGTGACGGAGAGTATTTATTCTCGTTTGGGGATCTTCAAGAACAATTTGTTTCATTTCTTCCTGGGGCGTGTAAACAGTGAATTTGTAAAGAAGATTTTGTTTTCTGGAAAATTCTTTTGGATACTCCAACAACTCCAACACTAAGTTTTTTAATTCTGTGACTGCAATCTCGCGCTTTTCTCCGTCGATGTCAATAGAACAATAATCCTGCGTTATAGATTTCCCTCGTTTTAGAGAACGCTCAATTATAATATTTTTTTCGTCAACTTCAAACTCCAAAATTACCTTGCCGTTATCCTTTCCATTTTTTAGAATAGAGTTTCCTTTTTGCCCTGGCTGCAAACCAAATAATGCAAATTCTATTGCAAGAAGAGTAGTGGTTTTTCCTGAACCGATGTCTCCCCAAAGTAAAGTTGATCCAGCCGGGAAAGAAATTTCCTCTTTTTCATAACTTCTTATATTCTCTAGATAAATTCTTTTTATTCTCATTTTAAAATTTCAAGATTTTTCTTGCGCTGTCCAAAAGACGATTATTGAAGATGTCAGTTTTTTCATCTTCCTGTTTTTCAATTGAAAGTTCGTTTATTAAATCGGGGATTAAGCCGTTAAAATCGGAAGGGTTTTCCTGAGAATAAATCTTAATTGTTTCTTCTTCAATGTTTGAAGAATCTTTTATTTCAATTTCCATCTCTGTTTCTTTCGTCGTCAGATCGTGCGTGTTTTTCAGCAAGAAGTAAGCTCCTTTGTTTTTCACGAATTCTTCTATTTGCGCGAATTTTATGTCAGAGTTTTTTCCGATTTCGATTTCACCTTTTACACGAAGCAAAATTATTTTGTCCTGCAAATCGTGTTTCGACAATTCTTCAATTATTTTCTCCGTTCCGGTTATTGCATTTGTAAGTTTCACTTGAACGGATAAGACATCTTTTTGGGGCAAAGAAAATCGTTTCATGCTTTTTACCGGATCTTCGGCATCGGTATCAACAATGTAAAATCCTCCGTGAATTAAATCTTCAAGCTCCTGGAAATTGTTTGGGAAAACCGGACCAGGATAAACAAAATTTTGGTATTGAAAATCGACGTGGATGTGACCTAATGCGTAATAATCTGATTTCGGCAAGCGGTCCGTTTCAATTGCGTCAATGGGCAAACTTCCGACGACTTTATCTATTGTGGTGTGAAGCATAAAAAGTTTGAAAAAACCTGGCGCGTCATTTAACTTTACTCTTCTCAGTTCAGGAACTTCAAGACCTGACATCTTTCCAGGATAACCATAAATTGCAACTCCTTTGTATATTGTTGGATTAAGAAAAATAGTTTCGTCGCGTTCTTCCACGTTTGTAACATTTTTGCAAAATCCTGCCTTTTCCAGAACATCTAAAAAAGTTTTTCCTGAAACTGAATAATCGTGAGATCCGGCAATAATAAAACATGGTAAGGAAGCATCTTTTAATTTTTTGAACTCGGCGAAAGCGCCCTTAAGAATTTCGATCGGTGGGTAAGCTGAATCAAAAATGTCGCCTGCAAAAATCACAAAATCTGGTTTCTCTTTTATACAAATTTCAATTGCTTTTTGAAATGAAGCGAAGTTGAGATCCTGCAGCGGCTGCTGTTTCCATCCTCCCAAATGAACGTCAGAAATATGCGCAAACCTTACCATTTTTTCACCATTTTGATCACGCTTAAAGAATGTGAGAACTATATAAATTTGATTGTGATGATGGTAAAGTTATTGATCAGAAATTTTCATTCTATAAGTATTTTCTAATAATCTAAGTCTAGTCTTTTCCCTTGTTGAGATAGAATCAAATTTGTAATCAGGATTATGCGCTTTCAAATCCATAACTAAATAGTGGATTTTAGTATTATCATCTTGATTAGGCAAAGAAGAATATAATCCATCCAAAGTACGAATCGGGACGTCGCCAAAATAAAGCTCTTCCGAAATAAATGACCCTCCGGGAGTTAGTCTAATGACTCTTCCGTTCTTCATACTCAAATGAGGCATTATTAAAGGAGGAAAATCGGAAACATCTCGTTCAAGCTCAATAGTATGTAAACCGTGCATTAATCCTCTCTGAACATTCCCTTCAGAATCAACTATCCAAAATCCGCCTATTTTTTCCTTAGATTCTTGGTATGCGCGAGAAATTCTATCAAAATGAGCCTCATTCACAAAAGGCCCCCTCCAGCCTGAAAGTGAAACATGAATATTAACAATATAATTTGTTACTTTTTTTGGATCGGGTTTCCTAACGAAGCTCAACAAATTCATCTATATAGGATTCAAGGGAAATTTAAAAAGATATTTGCAATCAATTATACAATTTCCAAACCACTAACTCTTCGAAAAAGATTTTTCTTGAGGAAACTTTTTTCTTTTTGAAATTATTCCATTTAATTCCTTTTGTTAGGGAACTTGTTAAGAGTAAAATGAATCCATTTTTGTTTAAGTGTTTTTTTGATTGAACTAAAAATTTGTTGATTATTTCTGAACCGTTTTTTCCACCAGTTGTTGCAATGCGCGAGTCAAGGGGTTCGTCTCCATCTTCTGGGAGATAAGGAGGATTAAAAACAATCAAATCATATTTTCCTTTCACAGTCGAAAATAAATCGGACTTCTTGCAATTAAATCCCAGAGATTTGCATAACTTAACAGCGTCAGGATTTAAATCGACTCCAAAAATATTTTGTTTCTTTATTCCGTTTTGAAATGCAGTTTGCAGCTGTATGCCAGAACCGACTCCAATTTCAAGAAAAAGTATTTCTTTATTCTTTAGTTTGGAAATTTCATCTTCAATAGCTCGTGAGAGTAAAAATGAATCTTCTTCGGCAGAATAAATCGACGACATTTTAGAATAAGTTAGAGATGAAATCCAAGAGTTGATCTTTGAAAACGAAAGACAAAACTAAACCCGCAATCAGGAAGATGAGTAAGATTATCAAAAGTATCAAACCTAAATTCGATTTTTTCTTTGGCGCGTCATAATTTGAAACAATTTGTTTTGTTTGAAGTTGCTGATTTGAACTTTGCGTTACGGTTTGTTTCATACCTGGTTTTTGAAAGTTTTGCTGAGTAACTTTTTGCGGAGTGGTCGATTTTTGTTGAATTGTGCTCGGTTGAGTCGTTCTTTCAAAATTTTGCATTTGCATCATTCGAGCAGCTTCTTCAATTTCTTCTTTCGTGTAACCTGCATTGTAAAAACTTTGCATAACGCTTGCCAAAGATTCGCCTTTTGAAAGAGCAGATTTTATTCCTTCAAGAATTATTTCGTTTACCATCTTAAAGTATGTTGTTTAAAACTTTAATACCTTTCCATTCTTGGATAAGTGAGAAGTGACGCCGAATTCATAACCTATTTCTGAAGCTAATTCAATCATAGGTGTTTCTTGTTGCAAAGTTCCATGTGCTGGAATGACATGTTCTGGCTTAAGCATCATCAATAAATCCCTTAAATCTTCCCTTCCACCGTGACCGGAAACATGGACATCAGTCTGAATTCTTACGCCGAGTTTTTTTAATTTTTTGTCCATTCTATCTCGAGAGTTAATATTGACTGGCGTCGGAATTACACTTGAGGAGAAAATTACATTGTCTCCAGATCTAAACTTAAAAGAAGTTTCTCCATTAACAACTCGATCCAAAATTGAACCGGGTTCTGCTTGATGACCGGTGCAAACAACCAAGTATTTTCCTCGGTCTTTTTCAATTCTACGGAAAAGAGAATTAACCTGTTTTTTGTATTTTGCAATTTTAATTTGCTTTACAAACGGACATTCGCCTGCTTCTTGGGCTGAATAAACATACTTAGCTAAACTTCTTCCTAAGAAAACTATTTGACGATTTGTTTTTTTGCCGAAGTCGACAATGCTTTTCAAACGCGCAATGTGTGAGGAAAAGGTTGTAATAAACATTGCAGAATTTTTATCATGAATAGAGAATATTGCATCTTCAACTAAATGCCGCGCGATTCTCTCTGACGGAGTTTTTCTTTCCGTTCCTGAGTAAAGAGAATCAACGACAAGAACTTTTACTCCTTCTTTTCCTAGTTCCCTTAATTTTTTGTAGTCTGGCGGCTCGCCCATTACAGGATAATTGTCAAATTTGAAATCTAATGCATAAAAGAAAGTTCCTTCATTAGATTTTAATGCGACGAAAACGCATTGAATTGTGGAGTGAGTAGTGTGAACAAATTCTGCCTTTAATGTTTGAGTTTTTCCTTTAATTGAATAAGTTGAGCCTGCTTTGACAGTTTTAATGGGATTTCTTAAACGAATTTTTTCGTCGTGGATGATGGAATTCAAAACTGCGATCGTGAAAGGTGTTCCAAGAATTTCTGCGTTAGGGTAACGGTTTGCAATGTAAGGGACAGCGCCGACGTGATCCAAATGTGCATGACCAATTATTATTGCGCGGACTTTGTCAGTCCAGCCCAACTTATCCAACACATGATCGTCGGGTAAAGCGCCAATTCTTCTTAATTTATCTCCGGTAATTTGTTCTTCCAATTCCCGTTCTTCTTGTTCAACGAGAACTGGCAAATAAATCCCGGCGTCGAATATAATTACATCTTCTCCAATTTTGACCGCAGTCATATTTTTTCCGACTTCTTCAAATCCGCCAACTGTACATACTTCCATAATAAAAAATCATTCTCTTTTTAGTATAAAATTACAATAGTTTAAAAATTATTGGTTAAATAACTTGAACCGATTGAGAGAGATAAACTTTTTTTAATGCATAGTCCAGGTTCCCCAATAAATCTCGATAAACATCTCTTTCTTCTTCTCTTAAATGATTTGTGACCGTGTTTAATTGAAACACCCAATAGAAAATTTTGTCGTAATCTGGACTAGCATGAAGTCTCAATAAATTTGCAGTCTGATCCATGTCTAATTCTTCAAGGTCTTCTCTAAACCTAGGAGCTAAAGAAATATTTGCAAGATCAAGCTTATCTTTTCCATAAATTCTTTCTTTAAATAATGTCCGCCTAAGCTTTAGAGTAAATAGATATTCCGGAGAAATTGTTGTTATTCTTTGTTCGCCAAAATTAAACGTTCTGGTTTGGTCAAAAAAATCTGAAGGAATTTCCCATCCATGAGTTTCACCTACATCAAACCCACACGGAATCCCATTGTAATCTAAAAATAAGTCGCCATAATTTTCTGTTACAAAAAGTTGGTCTCCGAATAGTTTATGTAATAAGTCGATCCCATGATAAGATGTTACACAATCAAGATCATTGCTTGTTTTTCTCATTTTTCTATACCCCAAAAGTTTACTAGTTGCGGATAATCCTCCAATCAAGATTACATCGTGATCCATCAATTGATCTAGTTCTGCCATCGTACTCAGCATGACTTCACTAGAAGGTCTATTTTCTCTATAGCGAGTAAGATCCTCTTCGGTAAGAAAACGTGTTCTGATTCCTTTATCTCTACAATAGTCCGATAAGTTTGACATAAGTTATATGATTTTGAATAGTTTTAAAAAACTATGGATTCAATAGAATTTTAAATGATTAATTCTTTTATTTTAAATGAAATCACTTCCGCCATCTATGAGAGAGAATAAAAGATATTTGTATGTTAGGGGAAGGAATTTGAAAAGTAATGTTGAAAGAGCAATTCTTGAATTTATAGGAGTCTTGGGGATGTCGAAAGTAGGATTTTCATGGATTGAAGAAAAAGGAAATTATGGGATTATCTGTGTGAACCGTGAAATGGTTGATCAAGTTAGGGCATCGCTAGCAGTTTGGCCCGATAAAATGGAAGTTACAAAAGTTTCAGGAACCTTAAGAGGACTTGGAAGGGCATAGAAAAACTTAAAAATGTCTGAAATATACAATTTTGTAAGAGATAGGAAATTAAGATTATTAAAAATTCTCTAAAAGAAATATGGATATGCCAATAGACATGCAACATCAAGCAATGGGTTACGATAGAACTGCGACAATGTTCTCGCCCGAAGGTCATCTTCTCCAAGTTGAATACGCTGAGAAGACTGTCCGACTTGGAAGTGCAAGTATAGGAATGGTTTGCTCCGATGGAGTTTTCATACTCGCTGACAGGAGAACTGAAGACAAACTTGTTGTTCCAAAATCTGCAAACAAAATTCATGAAATAGATGAAAATGTTATCGCTTCGGTTGCGGGAATTATTTCTGACGCTCGAGTATTAGTTGAAAGAGCTCAAGTGATTGCGCAACAACACAGAATAACTTATGATTCTCCAATTGAACCTGAATTAGTTATAAAGGAAATTGCAAATATAAAACAACAGTTCAGCCAATACGGAGGCGCAAGACCTTTCGGAGTTTCATTTATGATCGGCGGGATAAACAAAAAGAACCCAGAACTTTATGCGAGCGATGTTACTGGAAATTATTTAGCTTACTTTGCTCATGCGATCGGAGAAAACGACGACAAAATGAGAGAACAATTAAGAGAAAAATATCACAAAACTTTAACATTAAAGAAGGGAGCTAAACTTGCGCTGGAGATTTTAGAAAGTGTGCAGGGAGATAAATTCCATTTCAACAAATTAGAATTAGTTTACATTCCAAGTGATAAAGGAAAACTTGAAAGAATCGAAGGAGAAGCAATAAAAGAATTTGCGAAATAGTATATGACTCAAACAACAGCTAGAATAAAACAGAATAACAAACATTTCGAGATTATTGTTGATATGGAACTTGCTTTGAAATACAAAAAGGGCGAGTCAAAAGTTGTAGACTTCTTGGAGATGGATAGAATTTTTACCGACGCTAAAAAAGGAATGGCTGCGTCCGAAGCAGAAATTGAGAATGCGTTCAAAACAACAGATGTTTATGAAATTGCTGGAAAAATTGTAAAAAACGGGGAAGTTTTAGTTAGTCAAGATTATAGAGATGAAGAAAGAGAAAAGAAAATAAAACAAGTTGTTGATTTTTTAGCACGAAATGCATTTGACCCGCGAACTGGAAACCCACATACTCCTGACAGAATAAAAACTGCACTTGAACAAGCCCACGTAAATATCAAAAATACGTCGATAGATTCACAACTTCCGGAAATTATGGAAGCACTAAGCAAGATTTTACCTATCAGAATTGCAACCAAAAAGATTAAAATAGTCATTCCCGCTGTCCATACAGGTAGAGCAT
>CAZFDH010000012.1:16805-19011 GCA_964518155.1 Candidatus Woesearchaeota archaeon | reverse complement strand
GGTCGCAGGTTCGAATCCTGTCTCGGGCATTTGCGTAGATGGCGAAGTGGTTAACGCGCTTGGTTGCAGCCCAAGTATTCCCCCGGTTCGAATCCGGGTCTACGCTTATAATGAATTTTAAAACAATAATTAATAAAAACTCAAATTTCATTTAAGATATATGTCACTTGATGATGTTCAAAAAGAGGTTGACAGATGGACTGGTTCTTATGTTCCTCAATACTGGCCTCCGGCAAATATTATGTTAAGACTTCAAGAAGAAGTTGGAGAACTTGCAAGAGAAATAAATCATCGGTATGGACCTAAGAAAAAGAAATCAACGGAAGAAACTGCGGAAGTTGGAGATGAAATTGCAGATATTATGTTTACTTTAGTTTGTTTGGCAAATTCTCAAGGTATATCTTTGCAAGATGCATGGAACAAAATGATGGGAAAATATTCTCAAAGAGATGCAGACAGGTTTGAAAAAAATTCCGGAAATGTTTAATAATCGTAGTTCTTAGTTATAATTGTGGTGTTCATTGTAAAGAAAAACATAAAAGGGAATGATTATTACTACCTCAATGAAAACAAACGCGTCGATGGAAAAGTCAAAACGCGGACACTCGCCTATCTTGGAAAATCAAGAGAAGAAGCAGAAATAAAAGCGAAAGAATTTTTGAACATGGCAAAATCTGAAGAAAAAACCGAAAGCGCAATCTCGATTGAAGAACTAGCTAACTTTTGCAAATCTAAAGGATTTGTATTTAGAAGCTCCGATATTTATGGAGGTTATTCTGGATTTTGGGATTTTGGTCCGCTAGGAGTTGAATTATTAAATAATATTAAAAAAGAATGGTGGAAATTCTTCGTTCAAGAAAAAGACAACATGGTTGGAATTGAAGCGAGCATAATTTCTCATCCACGAACTTGGAAAGCGTCGGGTCACGTTGATAATTTTAATGATTTAATGATTTACTGCAAAAAAAATAAAAGAAGTTTTCGGGCTGATCAACTTGCAGAACAAATTCTTAATGTGAATGCTGACGGAATGAAAAAAGAAGAGCTTTTGGATTTGTTTAAAAAAAATAAAGAAAAGTTTGTGAGGGCAGGATATGATTTAGAAGAAGAAATAAAACCATTTAATTTAATGTTCAAAACTCAAATCGGTCCGGCAGGAGGAGAAGAAGCATTTTTACGAGGAGAAACAGCGCAAGGTATGTTTATGGATTTCAAACTTGTTCAGCAAACTTCTAGAATGCAACTGCCGTTTGGAATTGCGCAGATCGGAAGATGTTTTAGAAATGAGATTGCTCCAAGAGATTTTTTATTCAGAAGCAGAGAATTTCATATAGGGGAGTTTGAATTTTTTATTAATCCTGAAGAAATGAATTGCGAATTGTTTGATAGAGAACACAAGGAAGTTAAAATAAGAATTCTCGACGCTGAAACACAAAAGGCAGGAAAGAAAGATTTGAAAGAGACCACAATTGGCGAGATGGTTAAGAAGAAAAAACTTGATGAATGGCATGCTTATTGGCTTGCGGAACAAATTATGTGGTTAAAAAAAATCGGCTTAGATAAAATAAAAATCAGAGAACATACTAAAGATGAATTGAGTCATTATTCCTCTGCAACATTTGATATTGATTTTGAATTTGGATTTGGAAGCAAAGAAATTGCGGGTAATGCAAACAGAGGACAATATGATTTAGGACAGCATCAAAAAGAAAGTAAAGAAAGTATGGAGGTCTTCGACGAGAAAACAAAGAAAAGAGTTATGCCTCGTGTTATTGAACCGACATTTGGAATCGAAAGAGTTTTTTTAGCGGCTTTATCTGGAGCATATGAAAACGATGAAAAAAGAGGAAATGTTGTATTAAAGTTGAATCCTCTTCTATCACCAATAAAAGTTGCAGTATTTCCAATAATAAAAAAAGAAGAATATGACAAAATTGCAGAAGAAATCGTTAAAGATTTGAAAAAAGAATTTAATGTTGTTTATGATCGATCCGGAAGTATTGGAAGAAGATATGCAAGAAATGATGAGATTGGAACCCCTTACTGTGTAACTATCGACGACAAATCACCAGAAAATAAAGATGTAACAATTAGAGATAGAGATTCAACAAAACAAATTAGAGTTGAAATTTCAAAGCTTAAAGACACAATTAAAAAATTAATTAATAAGGAAAAAAAAAAATGTTTTTGTTTAAATAAAAAACAA
>CAZFDH010000012.1:0-16795 GCA_964518155.1 Candidatus Woesearchaeota archaeon | reverse complement strand
TTGAAAAAGCAGGAAAACTTGTTTGATTTAGCATTTTTTATTTTCCCGACGACAAATTCTTATCTTCTAACTCTAATTATTTTTTAATTTATGAAAATTCCGAAGAGTTTTTAAATATACAAAACATATTATTATTAATTAAAAAAGAGGGATAAAAAAAATGGCTGCAAAGAAAAAAGCTGCAAAGAAAAAAACTTCAAAGAAATCAAGTAAGAAGTCCGCTAAGAAGAAAAGACTATAACTGGTCTCATCTTAAAACTTTTCTTGTTTTTTTGAATTTTGGTTACTTTTTTGTTTTTATTTTTCTTATTTTTGTTTTTTTGCTCAAGTCTTCTGTTATTAGTTTATAGTCGCTTGTAATTATTTGTGACTTCTTGGCTTTTACGTCGGTAAGACTGATTTTATCTTTTGTTTTTGCGGAAACAAATATTATCAAGAATGAATGGATTGTAGTCTTTTTTTCCTTTACTTTCTCAATTGAAACTGAGTGGGTTTGACTTAATTTTGCATTAATTTTGAATTTTTCTTTCATTATTCTTTTTACTGCATCTTCAATAGATTCTTCGATCAATATTCTTCCTCCTGGAAGAGATAGTTTGTTTTGAAATGGTTTTTTCTCTCTTTTAATAAGAAAACACTTATTTTTGTCACCAATACAAATTAAAATTATTGGTAGAATTGATTGTTTATCTGAAATATATGGGATTAAATACTCAGAGGATTCTGACAAGGAGTAAACATTGTTCTTTTTTTGAAGGACTCCGTTTTTGATCATATTCGAGAGATGATAGGAAATTTTGTTTGACCGTGACTGGAGCTTTTTTTCAATCTCATTAAACTTTAATTCTTCATTGTAAACGAAAAGCTGCAGAATTTTTCTTTCCATTAGTCAAAGTTTTTGAGGAATTATTTAAATATTGTTGTGACAGAATTCTTAGAATGCAATTTGAAAAAATAAAAAATTCAGTTTACGGGGCTATTTCTTTATGCTCTTTAATATCTTTTTTGTATTTTGGATCTTCTTTTGCTTTAAAACTGGACGAATTTAATCCAAATGGTTTTAGATTTAGAAGATTGAGCTTTCCAATTACACTTAATAATTACTATCAAGAATTAGATCTCACTAAAGATCAAATTAAATCAAAGTTTTTTAGAATGGATTTTTTTCCTCCTTACAGAAAAGAGTATTTCGCAGATTATGAGTCTGATGGAAAAGTGGATTACATTGATCAAAGCCATCTTACAACGAGAGTTATTTTAATGAGGGATAAACATTATGATTCTTTTAAGGAGATCTTTGAAGAGGCTGATGATAGGATGAAATTAGAGAAATCTAAATTTAAGACACATAAATTCGTGAGAGTTATTGAAGATGAATTACGATAAAAATAAACTTCATTATGTCGTCGTTACAGGAATAATTATCAATGAAGAAGGAAAGTTTCTTATTGCTAAAAGAGCGCAGTGGGAAAAAGCTTTTCCTGGGCAGTGGACCGTTCCGGGAGGAAAGCTTGAAGTTTTGGATTATGCCTTGAGAAAGAAGGACACGAAAGAGCACTGGTATAATGTTCTTGAAGATTTGCTAAGACGTGAAGTGAGGGAAGAAGTAGATTTGAAAATAAAAAATATTGGTTATGTCACGAGTTTAGTTTATATTAGGGAAGACAAAATCCCGACGCTGATAATTAGTTTGTATGCTTATGTTGACGGAGAGGCTGAGATTAAACTTTGTAATGCTTTGACTGAATATGCTTGGGTTGATTTGGATGAAGCTAAAAGTTATGATCTAATTGAAGGAATTTATGAAGAATTGGAGATTTTGGACAAACATTTTAAGGAAGGAAAAGAGATGATTTGGAAAGATTCTAAGAAATCTCAATAACACTTAGTCTGTTCTGATTTTCTAAGCCCACTAACCTGAAGCTAATGCTTCAGACCCACCCTTTTGAAGCACTGAGTTCCAACATGTTTGAGAAAATCAAGATAATTTCTTGAATCAAAAAGGGTTAATTTTTTAAAATCTACCTGTTTGGATTTTTTATGGAAGATTGTGTTTTTTGTAAAATATCAAAAGGAGAAATTAAAACTGAATTTATTTACGAAAATGATAATTTTTTTGCAATAAAAGATTTGCACCCAAAAGTCAAAGGACATAGTTTGGTTATATCTAAAAAACATTATGAAACTGCACTTGATCTTCCGTCGCTGCTAGGTAAAGATTTGATGGATTGTATTAAAGGTACTGCCTTAAAGATGATTGAAGCAGAAAATGCTAGCGGGTTTAATGTTGTGAATAACAACAAAGAATCTGCCGGCCAAGTTGTTAAACATTTCCATTTACACATATTACCGAGAAAAAAAGGAGACGGGTTTAATATTAATTTATGAAAACTATAATTATTACTGGAGCGAGCTCTGGAATTGGAAGAGCGTCGGCAGAACTTTTGGCAAAAGAAGGTCATAAAATCATTCTGGTTGCCCGCTCAAAAGATAAACTTGACGAACTAAGATCAAAACATGAAAATTGTTTTTCTTATCAATGCGATTTAATGAATATAAAAGAAGTGGAAGAGGTTTCCAAAAAAATTGTCCAAGATTTTGGAGAAATTGATGTTTTGGTCAATAACGCAGCTGTTGGTTTTCCCCTTAGACTTGATGAACTTTCTGTTGAAGACTATGAGAAAATAATGGATACAAATGTTAAAGGTTTGATTTTTTTCACAAAACCGATTTTGCAACTTATGAAAAAACAAAATAGTGGTCATATAATTAATGTTTCTTCTTTGGCAGGGAAAATTAGCAACCCAGTCGCGCCGATTTATTGCACTTCTAAATTCGCTCTTGAAGGTTATACTGACGGACTGAGAATGCAAATAAAAGAAGAGGGTAAAAAAATTCGCGTTTCTAATGTTAAACCTGGTTCGGTTGACACAAATTATTGGGGCACTAGAGATGTTCCGCGGGAAAAATTTATGACTGCTGAAGAAATGGCTTTAGTTTTAAAATTTGTAATTGATTTTCCTCAGACTTCTAATGTTGTAGATATCAACATGGAAAGTTTTAGATAATGGCTCCGGGGAGTGCTGACCTCCCGACCCCGGCCTCATGAGAGCCGTGCTCTACCGCTGAGCTACAGAGCCACTTCGTGCCTCCTATTACAGAGTCATAGGATTTTCAAATAAGGATCTTTTAAAAGGTTTTTCAATTTGGGAAATCTTATAAACTTAGATTGGTTTTTGCTTTCATGGCATTAGAAGAGGTTACTACAACAGTTGTTGAGTCTTTACCGGCTGAGCTTTCCAGACAGCTTGTATTTTTTATCCAGGCAATCGGAGGACTTTTAGTTCTTTATTTAATCTTTTTCGGAGTAAGACTTTATTATCAACGCAAGACGAACCGTTTCATTCAAGAGATTTCTGAAGATGTAAAAATGATAAAGATGAAATTAAAGATTCCTGAACGGGAAAAAGAAGGGCGTAAAGAAAAAACTGTTCGACGGATGAAGAAAGTTGATCGAGCCTTTGGTGAAGGACCTTTCATTTATAAAAAGTTTTTTAATAAAAAATAAAAAGAAAAATAAATATATTTAATCCGCGAAGGCATCGCCATAAAGATCACAAAGTCTTTCTAATCTTTCTTGTGGTGTCTCCTCATTTTCGGTTGGCTCGCGGTATTGCATTAAATCGGTGTAACTGGTACCGGCTTCTGCGCCCGGAACATCCATTGGGTGGTAGAACCTGTTCATTCTGTTTGAAAACATTTTTTCCTCCTGTTGTTTAATTTCAAAGGTCAGACTAACCGCGGGGCCAAAAGAACATTCAAAAGTTAGATCTAGAAGCCCCACACAATTAGTATGAGACTTTGACTGATACAATAGATAGTGAAGATGACAAATTCTTCGATGATATCTTATTGTTCATTGAATTCAGAGGTGAATGGAATTTATAAATTTTTAGAATTATTTAGTCTGAAGATTTATTTCTATTGTTGAGACTTTGATTGTTTTGCCTTCTTTGTCTTGGAAAGATTCCGTGTCGATTTTTATATCTTTGATTTCTATTCCTTCCGAGCGGTTTTTCACGACTTGTGCCACATCGACAGCGCGGTTAATGAATTTTCCCCTTGCTTTGATTGTTACTTCTTTTTGCTTTTTAAGAGAGAATTGTAGATTTACGCTAGAAACATAATTCATAAAGGGTTTAGTTCCGATAAAAACAACGTTATCTTCCTTCTTTTGTCCGTTTTCTGCCATACTATTCTGATTTTTCTGGTCTTAATTTGTTTTTCTCTTCTTGTTTTTTTATCCTTACTAAATATCCTGCAGTTTGATTTCTCATCTTTTTACTTGGCATGCTGTTTGCTAGAATTTTTTTATTTCTTTCGAATTCTGAATTAAACTCAACCCCTTCTTTGACTAGCGTGTTTGCAGTCCTTTTGATTAATTTGGATTTTATTTTTCCCATGGTTATCTGTGAAGAAGAGGATTTTTAAAGGTTTTTGTTGGAAAATTTATCATTCTATCTTATTTATTTCGTCCAAATCCCTTATTGCCTCGATAAATCCAGTGATTTTCTTTGACGGCTCTCCGAGGCTGAAAATGCTGTAAGGCAATGCGGCGTTCTTTGCTTCTTTTGCTGCCTTGATAATGTCTGACTCGTCGATTTTCTTTTTATTGAATGCTATCAAAAGCTTCTCTTTTTTGTGTTCTTTCACTTTGAGAATTATTCCGTTTTTGCTTACGTTTTCGATGTCCAAGATTTCAATTCCCTTTGAAGAAAGTGATTCTTTTAATTTGTTGAAAAATTTGTCATCTTGTTTTTGTGGCTTCTTTTTCTGAACGGTTTTTTTGGGTTTTTCTTTTTTTTGGAGGGTTAATGTAACTTTTTCTTGTTCATTACTTTCTATTTGATCTTCTTGAGGAATTATCTTTTCTTCTTTTTCTGGTTCCGGATTAGGCAAGGATTGGGTGGAAGGCGATGGGTTGACTTGAGGTGAAGGAGCTATTGGCTTTTCTTCAAACATGTTTCTTATTTCTTCTTCGGTTGTAGTGAAATATCTCCAATATATTTCGTCGTCGTTTTTGAATGGAATTGCGAAATCTCTTATGGATCTTAACGCAACTCGGATTGCCGGTTCTTGCTGCGAATCTTTTAGAATTTTTTTAGCTTGAATTAAAATGAATGCGTCTTTTTCTTTGCTTTTCAGATGGTGTGCGAATTTCTCTAGTTGACTTTCATGTTCGGGTAAGAAATAAATCGGTGAACTTCCGACTCTCATATTACTTAATTTGATTTTCTTTTCTGAAAGAAGCTCTGAAAGAAATGCTGATGAAAACAAGAGGCTTAAGCCGGTTTCTTTAGCGACGTGGATCGGCAGGCTAGGGCCGTTTCTTTGAAACAGTGAAATGATTTTCTCTTTTATATGGGCTGCGTCCTGAGTGGGCATGATTCTTTGAAACCAGAGAAAGTTATAAAGTTTGTTACGGTTTAGTCCAATCGACTTCGTAGTAAGTTATGTCTTCTTCTTCGTCGACAATTCCTAATAAAAGCTTCTTTTTGGTCGAATGCGCGACACGGTTTTTTGCGACGAAGTCATGCCAGTTCAATTTTTCATTTTCGTTGTTGACAAATACCACCCATTTCGAATGATCTTCGCTTGGTTTTTTCCCTTTGGCATAAACTCTAAAATCTGCTCCGAATTTTAATGCAGTTTTTACTGTATAGTTTTTGTCTTTAAGATCCTTGAATACTAAGTATTTTGCAAGTATTCTTTTATCGTTTCTGCTGAATTTTTTGATCAGATCTTCTTTTGTTTTTTTAGGAATTAATTCCATTTTCTTCTTTTCAATCAAATAAATTGCTTCATAAATTGAATAGACTATTTTGTCTCCCTTCCTTTCGCCTAGATTATTTTTATCGAAGAAAAGAAATGCGTCCTGAGAATTTGAAGAAATTGATTCCGAAGAAATTTGTGCCTTTATCATAAATTTATATGTTTGAAGTAGTTAAAAAATCTTTGTTATTTACAAAAAATATTTAAAGTTCTGGTTTTTAGTTTTTGAATGAAAGCAGATAAATTTCTTTACCATAGAAGTTTACTAGCTCTGCTTTTGTAAGTTCATCCATATAGCTGGGGTGAACGAATGATTCTAGTTATATGGTAGGAGAAAAATGGCGTATAAAACTTTGATACAGAAAACTGAATACGGGTATGAATTTGTTAGACATAATGGGAAGGGTAAGAATATTTTGCTATTAGAGATGGATAATTTTATGAGTTATCTAGCTAGAAATTACGATCTTTGGGGTAAAGTTAGAAATAATGATTGTGATTGCATTGTAATGGCGTCTCATTTGGGAGTTCCGATTGATCTTCATTTTGACCGATGGGCAGCCAGTGACTTAAGGAGATTTTTGAGAGTGCGTAGTCCAGATTTTGAAAAAGAAGGAGATGTTTATGGTTAACGAGAAGTTTTTAAATTGGGATGGGTTAGTGGTAGGATGACTTACAATTTTTCGGCGATAGAAAAAAAGTGGCAGAAGAAATGGGAAGAGGAAAAAGCTTTTTTTGTTAAACAAGAGGGGAAGAAAAAGAAGTTTTATGTTCTTGAAATGTTTCCTTATCCGTCTGGAGCAGGGCTTCATATGGGGCATGCCTTGAATTATACGATCGGAGATATTTATGCGCGGTTCAAAAGAATGCAGGGCTATAATGTTCTTTACCCGATGGGTTATGATGCGTTTGGGTTGCCGGCAGAAAATGCGGCGATAAAAGCAGGAGAGCATCCTAAAAAATATACTCAGAATTCAATTAAGAACTTCATTAAACAACAAAAAGCGCTTGGTTTGAGTTATGACTGGACTAAAAAATTAGTTACGGCTGAAGAAGAATATTACAAATGGAATCAGCTTTTCTTTTTGAAACTTTATGAAACTGGTTTGGCTTATCGGAAAAAATCTCCAGTGAACTGGTGTCCTAAATGCCAGAGTGTTTTGGCGAACGAACAAGTTCACAATGGAAAATGTTGGAGGCATGAAGATACCGATGTTGAAGTCAAACATTTAGAACAATGGTTTATCAAAACGACGAAATATTCAGATGAACTTTTGGATAAAATTGATGATCTTGATTGGCCTGAGAGAATAAAATTAATGCAAAAGAATTGGATTGGAAAAAGTCATGGGACGGAAATTATGTTTGAGATTAACGGAGAGAAATGGCCGATTTTCACAACACGACCAGATACAATTTATGGAGTTACGTTTATGGTTGTTTCAGCGCAGCATGAAAGATTAAATGAACTTGTTACGAAAGAACAAAAAAAAGATGTTGAGAAGTTCTTGAAAAAGTTGAAGGGCGTTTCTGAAAAACAAATGGAAGATCTGGAGAAGGAGGGAGTTTTTACTGGTAGTTATGCAATTAATCCGTTGACTAATGAAAAAATCCCAGTTTATGCTGGTAATTTTGTCGTTGCTGATTATGGTGCTGGAATGGTTATGGCGGTGCCTGCTCACGATCAAAGAGATTATGAATTTGCGAAGAAATATGGAATAAAAATAAAAAAAGTAATTGAGCCGGTCGATTTTGAACTTGATTTTAATAAAGAGGGCAGAGCATATACTGGAAAAGGAACACTCGTTAATTCTAAGGAATTCGACGGCGTTGAAAATGAAAAGGCTAAAGAAGAAATTACGAAGTTTTTAGAGAAGAAAAAATCGGGTAAAAAAGTTGTTAATTATAAATTCAGGGATTGGCTTGTTTCAAGGCAAAGATATTGGGGAACTCCGATTCCGATGGTTTATTGTGAAAAATGTGGTGCTGCTGCACTGGCAGAAAAAGATTTACCTATCGTTTTGCCTGATAAAGTTGAGTTTGGAAAAGGAAATCCGTTAGCGACAAATGAAAAGTTTGTTAATGTTAAATGTCCAAAGTGTGGCGGTAAGGCTCGACGGGAAACTGACACGATGGATACTTTCTTTGATTCTTCGTGGTATTTCTTGAGATATACAGATAATGAAAATCCTAAAAAACCATTTGAAGAAAAAAATGTTGAATATTGGATGCCGGTAGATTGCTATATTGGTGGGGCGGAACATGCGACCATGCATTTAATTTATGCTAGGTTTTTTGTGAAGGCTTTGAGAGATATGGGATTTATCGAACTAGATGAACCATTTAAGAAATTATTCAATCAAGGAATGCTTCATGCTACCGACGGAAGAAAAATGTCAAAAAGCTTTGGAAATGTTGTTAATCCTTTGGACGTTGTTGAAAAGTACGGAGCAGATTCATTGAGACTTGCATTAATGAGCTTTGCCTCTCCAGATAAAGATACCAATTGGGATGAAAATGTTTTGATTGGAAGCAATAAGTTCTTGAATAAGTTAAATGACTATTTTGGCAATGTTAAGATTGTGAATAAAAAAGATTCGAAGGTTGAAAGTAAACTCAATAAAATTGTTAAAGAAGTTACAAATCAAATTGAAGGAATGAAATATAACCTGGCCATAATTAGAGTTAGGGAATTATTTGATTATTTGCCGGCGGAAATTGATAAAGAAACTTTGGAGAAATCTTTGAAACTTTTGAGCGTTTTCTGTCCACATGTGGCTGAAGAATTTTGGTCTAAGATTAAAGGAAAAGGTTTGATTAGTTTAAGTGAATGGCCGAAATACGACGAAAAGAAAATTGATGATAATTTGGAAAAGATGGAACAGGCTCTAGATAAACTTGTTGATGATATTAATCACGTTGTTAAGATTTTGAGCGAGAAAGAAGGAAAAGATGCAACGAAGGCATGGATTTATGTTTTGCCGTTTGAAAAGAAATTCATTGAAGAGAGTTTGAGTGAGATTTCAAAAAGAACTGGAGTAGAAGTTAAAGTTTATTCTGTCAGCGATAAGGACAAATACGACCCGGCAGGAAAGGCAGGAAAAGCTAAACCTTCAAAGCCTGCAATTTATTTGGAGTAGCTTAGAAAAATTTATATATTTCTTCATCTCATGATTGAGAACTAAATGAAGTTTGAATAAAATGGCACTGGCAATAAGTTCTGTTATCGACGACAAAGCCATTGATTATGTTCAAGTTGAGCCTGTTGATGAAAGCTATCGGCGCCTTGGACTCGAAGACATTGATCCTAAAGATGTTATCCTCTTTTCAATGATGGGGCATGGTTTGGATTTGAAGGTTCCTCCTTCTTGGCTAAGAAATGGTCATAAGTACTGGTCTGAAACTATTGATGGTCTTTATCTTCAGAGATTTATTAATTTTAAATATCCGGTTGGAAAATTATTGCATAGAGCGGCTTCGCAGGGAAGAGAAATGAGGGATGATGCTCAACTTTCCGAGGCACTTAAAGATTTGTTTAGGACTAAGGGATGTTTAACTGAAGAGGACATTGCAACCCAGTGGAGAAATGATGGAGATGCAGAAAGATTTTCTAGAGAATATGATTTAATGTTCAGAGGTCCAGATAGTTTGTGGGCGAGAGTTCATGGGAACAAAACTTTAGCTTAATTAGACTTAAGCCCGGTTAAATTTGAAGAAGACTGAATTTTGTTTCCTAGGCCGTCGATGATTTGAATTCCTAGTTCTCTGCAAATTTTTGATTCTGGAATTTCTGTGTTAAGTCTATCTCCTCCGTTTGCGAAAATGTCTGGCTTGACTGCGCGCAAGGATTCAATTACTGTTCGGTCTTTGTCAACACTTTCGAAAACTTCGTCAACCATTCTTAATGATTTTAAAATTGCTACTCTTTCTTTTAGAGGCATGAACTCTTTTCCCTTTTTCATAATTGCCTGGTCTGTGTTGTTCACAATTACAATAAGTTTGTCTCCGAGCGCTTTTGCTTTTTCTAAGAGTTCAATGTGCCCCACATGCAATGGATCGAAATATCCGCTTACGGCAACAACTTTTTCTGGCATCTTTTTAGAAAGAGGATTTCTTATTTAAAATTTTGGTAACTACTCAACCGTCGCTTTGATTCTTCTGACGCCTGCGCTGGAAGATTCTTCTTTTAGGATTTTGAATTTACCTAATTCTGAAGTGTTTGAAACGTGAGGGCCTGTGCAAATTTCTTTTGATGCCCAAGCCTTTTTGTCTTTTGAATAGCCAATTGTGTAAACTGAAACCATCTCAGGGTATTTTGTTCCAAACTCCGACTGCGCTCCAGATGTTAATGCGTTTTTGAGAGGCATTTCTTCTCGGTGGACTTCCAATTTTTCTTTTATTTTTTGGTTTATCCAATCTTCTATTTTCTTTAGTTCTTCTTCAGTTAGTTTACGAGAGAAATTGAAATCGAAACGCAATCTTTCAGGAGTTATGTTCGATCCTTTTTGTGTTATGTTTTTGTCATTTAGTACTTGTCTTAACGCTTCGTTTAACAAATGTGTTGCAGTGTGGAGCTTTCGAGTTTTTTCTGAATCGTCTGCAAGACCTGACTTGAACATTCCGGCCGACGCTGTTCTTGATAGATCTTGGTGGCGTTTGAATTCAATATTATATTCTTCTAAATCAACTTTGAGGCTTTTTTCATTTGCTAATTCTTCAGTCATTTCTATAGGGAAGCCGTAAGACTGGAAAAGCAAAAATGCTTCTTTACCAGTAATTATTTTCTTGCCCTTTGAAATTTCTTCGAATTTTTTTAATCCTTTTTCCAAAGTTTGCAGGAATCGAGTTTCTTCTTCGTCAAGATCAGATAAAATTCTTTTGTGGTTTCTTTGTAGTTCTTGATAGTCTGGGTATTCTTTTATTATTACTTTTGCAACGCGGGAAGTAAAGTTTTCGTTTATTCCGATTTGTTTTCCAAAACGAATTGCACGACGTATCAATCTTCTTAAAACATAGCCTTGATCGGTGTTTGAAGGTTTGATTTCTTTGTCATCGCCTAGGATGAAAACTGCCGCGCGCAAGTGATCCGCAATTATTCTCATTGCGCGAGTTGTTTCTTTTGATGAATTATATTTTTTAGAAGAGATCTTTTCTATTTCTGAAATTATTGGTTTAAATATTGATGAAAGGTAATTATCGCTAAGTCCTGAAAGGATTGCAACTGTTCTTTCAACTCCCATCCCTGTGTCGACGTTTTTTTGTTTAAGAGGTGAGAACTTTGCGGATTTATCTTTGTTATACTGCATGAAAACGTCGTTCCAAATTTCTACCCAATTTTTATTTTCAGGGTCGAATTTTTTTGGAGTTTTTTCTGAAGAAGACCAATAAAACATTTCAGTGTCAGGTCCGCATGGTCCGCTTTGCCCGGCAGGTCCCCACCAATTATTTTCTTTTGGAAGGAATGCAATTCTTTCTTTTGAAATTCCGAGCTTCATCCAAATTTTTGAAGACTCTTCATCTTTAGGCGCATCTTTATCTCCGGCAAAACAAGTTACTGCTAACTTCTCGATAGGAATTTGTAATTCTTTTGTTAAAAACTCGAAAGACATTTTGATTGCGTCTTCTTTGAAGTAATCTCCAAGTGACCAGTTTCCGAGCATTTCAAAAAATGTGTGGTGGGTTGTATCTCCAACTTCGTCAATGTCACCTGTTCTTATGCATTTTTGTACTGAAACAATTCTTTTTCCCAATGGATGACTTTCTCCGAGTAAGTATGGAACTAATGGATGCATTCCGGCAGTTGTAAACAGCACGGTCGGGTCATTTTGAGGAATAAGACTTGCGCTAGGGATATGTTTATGTGAATGGTGCTTGAAAAATTCAATATATTTTTTTATTAGTTCTTGACGGTTCATAATCAACTGATGAGGACGAAGTTTAAAAAGATTATTTAGTTAGGAGTATTATGAAAACTCTTTCGAAAATTATTACGGTTGGTTCTATTGCAATACTTAGTTCTTGTTCTAGTGGAGAAAGTTATGTAACTGCTCATGACTCAAGTGGAAGAAGTTCTGATTATAGAAATTGGGTTATTGAACGAGACAATGGAACAACGACGACATTTCAGAATTATCTTGGCGGAATTACTAACCAAGTTTATAGAGATCTAAGAAAATAATTATCACTTCAGAGAATTCAATCTGTCCTGGATTTCACGAAGCTGAGATTCAATTGATATTTCATGGTTGACTGTGCCCTTTTCAACTTTCTTCTTTGTTTCTTCTTTGACGTCTAAAGATTTCTCTTCGAACTTTGGCTGAAGTATTTCGGGAATTTTTACCTTCGGCAAAACTTTTTCCATTTTCTTCAAATCCTTTATTGTTTCTTCAAACATTTTTTGAAGTTTTAATTTCATTTTTAGTTCTTCAATCCTTAATAGTTCATATCTTCTTAGAATTTTGACGGCACGAAGTAAATTCATTTGAGAAGAAAGAAGATCTCTTTTAGCATCGAGTGCTTCTTCATATTCGAACTTTATATGAATCAATTCTCCAGACTCTTTTTGTTTTTTCACCTTCTCTTTCATAATTAAATTAACCTAATGAATGTTAAAAAGGTTTCTGTCGATTTGATTTTCAAATTCCCACTAAGCTGAAGCTAAAGCTTCAGACCCCCCTTTTTATTTGGATTATCCAATATGTTTGTGAAAATCAAATTAATTACTCAAGGAATTATCACCTCTTTTTTGAAGCGAGATTAAATTTATTTGTTAGCTCTCTATAACTTTATTCTATTTTAGAAAAAATTTCGTCATCGATCTTCTCGATTTGCTCTTTTATTGATTGGATCTCATTTTCCCAGGATTCTAGTTCTTTTTCTTCTTCATCTTTTATTGTTTTAATGTCCTTGAGCATTTTTTCCATTTCCATAATCTGTTTTTTTGTTTTTGTGAAAATTTCTAAGCTTTCCTCGAATTTATCAATTCTTATGAAAACTGGCTCTGCTTTTTTTACATATTCGAACTGGTGTTCTTCTTCGATTTTTCTTGGTTTAGATTTTATTTCTTTTGCAATTGGTTTCATTGGTTTTAATGATGGAAGCTGCATCGTTTGTTCGTCAAAGTCATTTGCATATCCATCTACAACCTCTTCATCCCCAGAAAGTGCTTCCTTAATAGCATTTTGGGAAAATTTGTTTCCTATTGCATTTGATGGAAAACTAGGAAGTTGCGGAAGCGGTTCTTCGAAAACTCTTTTATTGGGATTTCTTTGAAGTGAAGGTAATTCGGGTAAAGAAGGCAACGACGGCAATGAAGGAACGTCATTTATTTCCTGAGTTTTTTTCTCGTCTTTAAACCAACCCATTTTTATTTTTCAATATCCTCTTTTTAATGTATATAAAATAGTATACAAGTTTAAAAACTCTTCTCTTTTTTAATTTCAAATAAACTCAATGGATGTAAAATTTAAATAGTTGAGACATTTTTTATGCTAATGGTCGAGAAATTCTTAGGGCTGGCGGTTTCAATCGTTATCGGAAAACAATATGAAAAACTTGCAACTTTACTTAACAGTCCAAAACATGTCAATGAATTTATAATTGCAAAAGAATTGGACATCACAATTAATCAAGCAAGAAATTTATTGTACCGACTTTCCGACCATGGGCTTGTTTCATCAATTAGAAAAAAAGATAAGAAAAAAGGATGGTATACTTATTTCTGGAAAATCGAAGTTTTGAAATCATTGGAATTTTTGAAAGGCGTGATGGTTAAGAAACAAGATAACTTGAAAAATCAAATTGAAATAAGAGAAACAAAAACTTTCTATTATTCTAAAATCACGGGGTTAGAATACAGCGAAGAGGCAGCGCTAGGGTTGGATTTTATTTGTCCTGAAAGTGGAGAAGTTTTAGAGTTAAAAGACAATTCAAAAGTTATAAGGGATTATAAACGTGAACTGGAAAAGGTTCAAAATGAAATAAGTGAGATCGACGATGAAATTGTAAAAGAAAATGAGAAGATTGATAAAAAGCGCGCCAAAGAAATTCAAAAAGAACAAAAAGAAAAGGTAAAGAAAAAAGTTGAAGCGGCTGCAAAAAGAAAAGCGGCGAAAGAAGCTACTAAAAAGGCTGAGAAAAAATCCGCCAAAAAGAAGGTTGAAAAGAAAAAAACTCCTTCCAAGAAAAAAACCGTAAAGAAATCTAAGAAATAATGGCTCAAGTTTACCGAATACAAAAAACTAGCGTTTTTGATTTTTTAAGTATGAATGCAATTTTAATATTGTTAAATGTAATTTGCTTTATCGTCTTTAGTATTCTTCTTTGGCAGAATGTTATTCCTATCGATTATGTTGCGCTAAATCCTTCTAATGTTGTTCAAGGAAAATTCTTGTGGACTTTTTTGACGAGTATGTTTATGCATGGAGGGTTTTTCCATTTGTTTGCGAACATGTTATCGATGCTTTTTATTGGAGGATTAGTTGAAAGAATACTTGGAAAGAAAAGATATTTATGGTTTTATTTAGTTTCAGGTTTAACTGCTGGTTTGATATTTGTTGGACTGGTATTTTTGTTTCCTGCTGACATGAACAGTTATGCCGTTGGTGCTTCGGGAGCGCTTTTTGCACTAGTTGGGTTTTTGATGATAATCACTCCGAACTTACCAGTTTATGTAATGTTTATTCCAATCCCAGTAAAAATGAAGTATGCCGGGCCGGGAATTTTAGTTTTGCTTTGGCTGATCTCAGTTGCTGCAAATCTTCCAGTAGGAAACACTGCGCATTTTGGCGGGCTTGTTGCGGGTTTGATTTACGGAATTTACATTAAGAACAAATATAAAAACAAAACACGCTATATTAGTAAGTACTTTAGTTAAATGGCAAAGAAAAAGAGAGTGAAGAAAAATTCTAAAGGGATTTTGAATGAATACAAAAACAGTTTTAATTATCTGAAAGAGTCGCAAAATTACATTTATGCTGTGATGATTCTTTTTTTGATCTCTGCTTTAGTTGGTTATTTTGCAACTTTGCCGACGGCGATAACTTCAGAATTATTAAAGGCGATTCAAGAATTAATTGCGAAGACTGAAGGAATGAGTGGTGGTGAATTAATAATTTTTATTTTTTTGAATAATTTGGAGGCGAGCTTTTTGGGAATAGTATTTGGAGTGTTAATAGGGATTTTTCCTATTCTCGCGGCAGTGTTTAATGGATTTTTGGTTGGGTTTGTTGGAAAGATTGCAGTGCAGGAAGGAGGAGCGGTTGTTTTATTCAGGCTTTTGCCTCATGGAATTTTTGAACTTCCAGCAATTTTCATTTCTTTTGGACTTGGATTGACTTTAGGAATAAATTTATTCAAGCATAGTCGAGATAAGCTGAGACTTCTTTTGTTTTATGCTGGTTTAATTTTCTTATCTATCATATTGAGGTTTTTGAATCTGTTATTAATCAGTTCTCCCTTTAGAAGGAGTTCATTAATCTTATTCACTTTGATTAGTCTCTGCTCCCTTTTTTTTATTTTGGTTGCTGATGATAGAAAACTTTTATTATCTCTTCTTCGTGACTCCATTAAAGTCTTCGTTTTGATTGTAATTCCGCTTTTGGTTGTTGCCGCGATCATTGAAGGACTTTTGATTGCTTTGGCGATCTAACGTTGCATTTATATAGGAGTTTTTCTTGTTAAATTTATGAAAAGGAGGTTGTTAAAATGGAGTGGTTGAAAAAGACAGCTCTTGTTTTGGCTGCAATTGGAGCTATTAACTGGGGACTAGCTGAATTAGGTTGGAACGCTGTTGATGCTTTGGTTGGTAGTTGGAGTCCATTGACTGCAACAATAGTTTATTACATTGTAGCTTTATGTGGTATTTATGCACTTGTAGCTGCATTCAGTAAATAAACATCAAAATTTTTTGTTTTTATTTTTTTATTTAGAATTCTAATTTTAAAAAATCATTAAAAGAAAAAGAAAATTGAAATTAGTTCTTTAAGTCGCTAATTCCGAGGAGGATAAAAAGAAGTCCGATCATTATTACGAACCACATTAATCCGCCTTTGAAGAATTCCCACGCGGCGCTTCCGAAATTCCAGAAGTTTGACCACTGAAGAGAATAACCCCAAACTAGAACTGCTCCTATCAAAAGGATCAATCCCAAAAGTAATTCTGTCCATTTATTCATTGTAGTTTTAGAGAGTTGAGTCAATTTAAAAACATTTTTGTTATCCAGTATAGCGTTTGAATAAACTTAAAAATGGCTATTTTCTTTAAAGGAGATGAATTCATCAAAGAAAAGTAATAAAAATAACGAGAAAGTTGCGCGAAAAAATATACTTAGAAGATCACTTGAAGCTGAAGGTGTTTCCATAAAAGGATATGATTTTAACAAAGGAATCGATTATGGAAAGATTCTTGATAGTTATGCTTCGACAGGGCTTCAAGCATCACACTTGGCAAAGTCAATCGAAATTATTAATGAAATGATAAAGACGAATTCTTATATTTATTTGGGCTACACCTCTAATCTTGTGACTTCTGGACTAAGAGATATCTTTAGATTTTTGGCGGAGAAGAAAAAAGTTAACGTGATTGTAACAACGGCAGGAGGAATTGAAGAAGATATAATAAAGTGCTTGGGTAGTTTTAAACTTGGAGATTTTAGGGCAAGCGGAAAAGAACTTAGAGAAAAAGGAATAAACCGGGCAGGAAATATTTTTATTCCTAATTCTAGATATTGTGATTTTGAAGATTTTATAATCCCTATTCTGGAAGAGTTTTATTCTAGACAAAAGAAAACCGGCCAGGTTGTTACTCCCAGCGAACTAATTTGGAAACTTGGAGAGAAAATAAATGATAAAGATTCAATTTACTACTGGTGCAATAAAAATAAAATTGACGTTTATTGTCCGGCACTTACCGACGGAAGCATTGGCGACATGATTTACTTTCTCAAATCAAAAAATCCTGATTT
>CAZFDH010000011.1:0-19564 GCA_964518155.1 Candidatus Woesearchaeota archaeon | reverse complement strand
AGAGTAAGTTATTTCAGAATCAATTTTTATCGTCACTCTTTTTGGTGAAAGCTCGACATCAAATCCATTGTAATCTTTTGTTAAATCATATCCTTGACGTTCTAAGTTTACTAAATTATCATTAAAACAATTCTCAACTTCACCCTGAATGTTTTCTTTTATTTCATCTTCAATTTTTTTTATTAAAAGCGGTTCTTGATTCACGCACGGTAAATAATAGTTGTCTGTGTAGCATAAATATGAAACATTTTTATCGTCGAAAACTAAAGACAGTTTTGGATTTACATATCCTCCTTGTTCTAAAATGTCCGAAACAATTTCTTCGGTTTTATCATTCAAACAAGTTTCAATCGCTGAACGCGGATTCGCTTCTCTTGATCCACCTATTCCTGGAATAACATTCCCTTTCATCAAAAAGAATAAAGCAATTATCGCGACTATCACAACGCCTATAATCACGAAAATGGTTACTTGACCACGTTTCATTTTTCTTCCTCCAGAAGTAGATTAATAGCATCTTCAATAAAATGAGATTTATTTCTATACTTCTTTTCTTTGATTAGCTTTTCAATCTTTTTAGAAGTACCTTCATCAACGGTAAAGGAAACTCTCTCTTTTATAGGAATAAACTTTAACCTCTTTGTTTTAATTATTGGAATATCTAGATCTAAGTCTTTCTTAATACATACAATTTCATCTACTTTTGATTTGTCATGTTTATGTAATATAAAGTTTGATAGAGTTGTTTCTAACTCTACTCGAATTTCTTTATCGCCTCTTTTCATTATATAATCGGGGTAAGATCCGTTATCTTTACGAATTATTTCTGTATAGCCTAATTTGGAGTAATTCTTCTTAAACCAGTTGCTAAATTCTAATTCCGTTCTGATTATCTTAAAAGCCATAAATTCACTCCTTGCTTTTTTATTCTTTCAACTTTGCCATCAAGCGCTAATTCTAAAAGCCATTTTTCTGCAGTATTCCATGATATCTCAAGATATTTTGCAAGTTCAGAAGAAGTTACTATTCGATTCTTTTTCAAATAGCTAATTATTTTCTCATTATGAGATTTCATATGATATCACCTACTTCAACCCCTATTATCAATAATATTAAGATACTTATGAATAAACATTATTTAAATCTTTTCTAGAAATCTCTTAAAGCGTAAATCTAATCCTCAATTCGGCCCGACGCCTTAATCTTCAGTCTCAACTCTCGGAGCAAGAATGAATGTAATTTCCATATGATCTGATTTGTTGTCGATCCTTAGTGGATGATCATTTGCGAACTTAAGCATTGTTTTTTCAGTTAGTTTTGCCGCCTTCATAAATTTTTGTAAATACTCTAGGCTATATCTTGATCTGCATTCTTCCGCTTCTATTTGCGCTTCATCTCCTGAAAATTGCGATCGCGCAGAATTTAGCCCACGAGCTTCAATTACAAACTTTCCCTCTTTTACAATAAATGAACAGGCATCTGAAACAACTGCGCAGTCTTCAATCGACGCGATCAAATCGACTGAGTTAACTAAAATCTTGGAGCTGTATTCAAGCATCGGAATTTCCTTGTCGTCAGATTCAAGTTCAATTAAGCTTAGAGTAAAATTTCTTGCAATTCGATCTTGAATTCCAATATATAATAAGTTCTCCCGGTTTTCCAATGTCAAAATACTTTTGTTTCCAACTCTCCTCAAAATACTTTTCAAGTTCTCTAGATTTACTCCCAGAACTTCATTTCCCGCTTCAAATTTTGAAAACGCGCTTTTGGGAAGTTTGAAGCTAACCATAGCAACATTTGCCGGATCAATTGCTGTGATGCTAAGCCCAAATTCATTTATTTTTATCCTGACCTCTGTTACAAGATCTGAAATAATATCAACTCCTTTTGACAACAGCACCGGATTTTCAAGTTCTACTAACATTCCTCAATCAATATAGAGTTCTTTTTAAGTATTGCTGTAGCAATTAATATAAACTTCTCCTATCTGTGAAAGCCATGGAAAAAGAGACTAGTTTTAAGGAGCAAAGGATCCGAAAGATTACTCAGCTTTATTATTCACGTCCTGACGTCCAAGACGCGCTTTTCAAATTTTCTAAAGACAGGGAGATTTGCCCGCGTTATTTTGAAGGTTTCGGAAAACGCCCGGACACATTTCAATACAAAGGAGACATCTTTGAACTCGTAAAAAAAGGCGCAACTTCGTTTCATTGTTCTGAAGAACTTTGGAAGGACCCGCTAAAAATCGTAACCGGAATGTCCGAGTCAGATTCAAATGAATTAAGATCCGGTTGGGACTTCTTGATTGATATTGATAGTAAATATATAGATTACAGTAAAATATTAGCAAAACAAATAATCCAAATTTTAGAATTTCATGGAATAAAGAATATCGGGATAAAATTTTCCGGCTCAAAAGGTTTTCATTTAATCGTCCCATGGAAAGCTTTCCCCAAAGAAATAAACGGCGTAAAAACAACGGACATGTTTCCACAATGGGCACGAATCCTTTCACAATATATTACTGAAAAAACAAAGCCTCAATTAATTACAGAATTAACAAAAATCACGACTGGAAGCAAATATGTTAAAGATACAGAAGCGTCAAAAGAAGTTATGCCTGACATCATCCTTGTCTCGCCCCGTCATTTATTTAGAATGCCTTATTCTTTGCACGAAAAAACCGCGCTTGCAAGTATTGTTTTAACAAAAGAAGAACTTGAAAACTTCCAACCAAAAGACGCCGATCCGATGAACGCAAAAGTAAGAAATTTTTTCCCCGACTCAAGAGAAGGCGAAGCGTCTGAACTGCTCCGCGAAGCGCTTGACTGGTATAGGGAAAATAAAATCTCTTCAGGTCAGCAAGATGAAGAAAAAATCACCGGAAAATACGCAGAGTTTAAACCTGTTAACATTCCAAATTTAAATGAAAGCATTTTTCCTCCTTCAATTAAAAAGATTCTTGAAGGCGTCAGCGACGGTAAAAAACGTGCACTTTTCGTTTTAATTAACTTCTTTCGCTCAGTTGGAATGGACAAAGAAGAAATGGAAAAAAGAATCGAAGAGTGGAATAAGAAAAATCGTCCACCTTTAATGGACGGTTACATAAAAACTCAATTGCTTTGGAGTTACAGAAGAAAACCAATTCTCCCTCCCAACTACGATAAAGATTATTACAAAGGAATTGGAGTAATTCCTACAGACGAAGAACTGCGTTTGAAAAACCCTGTAACTTTTGTTGTAAGAAAAAACCCTTCCGTGGAAGAAAAACCTAAAAAGAAAAATAAATAAAACTTTTTAAACGCGCTAGACTTATTCAAAATATGAAAAAGAGGATTGTTTTACCGATAGTATTATTCTTAATAATTTTATCTCCTCTGCTCCTTGCAGCGAATGAAACAAATTCCACATCTACTTCAACTGAGAGTTCTGAAATAGAAAAAGCGTACCAATGTCTTGAAGATAAAGTTGTCGGAAAATGTTCTTCTTTATCGGCCGAAGAAAAAGTTTTTTCCTTGCTTGCAATCGGTGAGTGTGGTGATCAAGTTGTTTCTGAGTCAGACTATAAGGATGATACAAAATATACCGCTCAGGCAGTTTTAGCATTAAATAAAGAAGGCCGAAATGTCGTCGACGCTGAAGAATGGCTTTTGGCGCAAAAAGACACCACAGAAGATTTAACATGGTATTTACAAATTGAAAGTTCTTCCTCTACTTCATGTGAGATAACTTACGAAGGCGACAGTCACGAAATTGAGATTGATGAAGATAAGCGAATTGACTCTGGCGCAGGAAGCTGCCTGTCTCGTTCAGAAGGCGATTATTGGTTAAGGATTTCAGATTCGTGTTTCGAAGAAGAATTTGAAATTTCTTGTGATCAACCATTCTTAACAAACTTGCTTTACAAAAAAGACGATTCTTCAACAATTTATGTTTCTGAAAAAACTTCTTCACAGTCAGCAGAAGGAACAACAAAAGAAAAAGTAAATTCATTTTGTTTTACCGACGGAAGCGACTGTGATTATGAAGCGAGCCTGTGGGCAGCGTTAGCGCTTGACACGGAGGGTTATGATATTTCTTCTTTCTTGCCTTACTTGATAACTTCCGCGGACGAAAACTCAGAGTTTTTGCCTGAATCCTTTTTATACTATTTAACTGGATACAACGATTTTAGAACAGATCTTCTGCTTAATCAAAAAGGAGAATATTGGGATGAATCTGGAAACAAATTTTATGACACTTCCGTCGCTCTTTACCCTTTGCAGAAAGAAACTTCTTCAGAAAAAAATGACGCAAAAGAATGGCTTTTGAACGTTCAAGACTCTGACGGATGTTGGCAAGGAAATATTCGGGACACAGCATTTATTTTAGCGTCGGTTTGGCCAAGAGGAATTTCAAACAGCGGTTCATTAGACTGTGAAGATGCAGGTTATTATTGTATGTCAGGCGCCCAGTGCGAAGGAAATGTTTTAAGTGATTATTCTTGCTCTTATCCATTGAAATGTTGTAATACTAAAACGGTTCAAACTTGTGCAGAACTTGGTGGATCGGTTTGCAACTCTGCGGAAAGATGCGTCGGCGGAACTGAATCTTTTTCAGCGTCGGATTTAGGAAGCGGTGAAAGTTGTTGTCTTAGAGGACAGTGTGCAATTCCTGCGCAATCAGACGAAGACAGCTGTGAAGACAATGGTGGAACATGTAGGATAAATTCTTGCAGTAATGGAGAAGTTCAGTCAAGCTTTTCTTGCTCTATCTCCGGAGATATCTGTTGTAAGAAATCTGCCGCAACAACAACCAAAAGTTATCTTTGGCTTTGGATTTTGATAATTTTAATTATCTTCGTTTTGGTTGGAATATTTTTCAGAGAAAAACTTAGAGCATTATATTGGAAATTCAAGACGAGAGGAAGTTCTAAACCTTCTTCCGGAAGGCCTTCACCTCCTGGCTCCTCTATGCCTCAACGAGCAGCTCCTCCAAGAAGAATGATTCCTCCAAGATCATCTCCTCAATTCGGAAGACCTATTCAAAAGAAGCCGTCGGAAATGGATGAAGTTTTAAAGAAACTTAAAGAAATGAGCAAATAACTAAAATTCCTTTGCTTTTTTCCATAAAATCTCAAAATAATCATGATATGTTTCAGCCATCTGCCTATTTGTAATTTCTACAATTGTAGGACCATTTTCCCAGAGAATTATTATTACTTTTTCTCCTGAGATATTTGTTGTTGCCGGATTCTCTGTTTCCTGAGGAAGAATTTTTATATAAGTATTATCCATTTTCTTAAGATATTCAATCCTATCTTCCCCTAGTGAGGTATAGATGTGTTTCATTACGATCTTTTTCTTTATCCTTTCCTTATGGAATTCTTTTATTATCGGTCCGATTACTTCCGGAGCTTTCTCCGGAATACCATAAACAAAAATAGGCTCACCTGTTGTTAACAAACTGTTTATAGCTTCCCTCAGTGCAAAGGTCCCCTTGGAAACTCTTATGTCTTCTTTTACTTCTTTAACTGATTTTCTTTTTTCATACTCTTTTATTATTTCTTCCAGCTCTGCTTCTTTTTGTTTAAGGTAATTAATCAAGCTAGAAGGTGGTCGGGCGTAAAACAGTTTTGTGGCTTCGTTAGATTCAAAAACTACTCCTTTTTCAACCAGAGATCTTAATGAATCATAAATGTTTGATCTATGTATCTTTGTCTGTTTGCTTATATCTAATACTGAAGATTTTCCCATGTCAACTAAAGCAGCATAAACTTCAGTCTCGTTCTTCCCAAAACCAATTGAGATCAGGAAATTCTTTATACTTTCCATAACTATCGTTAACCCTTTAAATTATATAAACTTTTAGCAGGTTTAATTGCTGGCTCTACTTTCATTTTCTTACGGAATATATCTTGAAATGGACCATAAGCAAGCGAATGAATCGCGCCTAGAGATGTTCCAACAGCCCATGCAGATATCGCAGGTCCCCAGTTATACTCTCCAGACCAAGCCATTCCTCCCAAGAGCATTCCAGCATAGATCACAGATTGAGGTGAAGTAACAGCAATTAAATTAACTTTCATTTTGTCTATTAATTTACTCTCTTCTGTAATCTCTTTCTTATTCGCAACGTAATCTCTTAGCATTCCAACAGGTCTCATTGCAATCGCTTGTGCTGCAAGTCCTATAACTCTTGTTTTAGTTATTGTTTCAAGATCGTTCCCGCAGATGAATTCTTGAAGCGCATAAGTTGGAGTATAATAAATCCACCCACTCATTATATCTACGCATGCAAGATTAATTGATTCTCTAAAACTCCCGTTGATTTTAGTCCCTTTCGGCATTTTCGTAGGTAAAATAAATTTTTAATTTATAAGATCATGAAGTAGAGGAAATACACCGAGCCTTTTCAAACAATATCTTTATTAATTCCGTTTTTTTATTCTTTAAATGAAAAGAGTATCATCCTTAATCATCTTAATTTTCTTGATTACCTCCATTTCAGCAGTTGAGACAGATTTCAAAGACGAATACAAAAAAGGAGAAACTTTAATCGGGAAAATTTCTGGGAACTTTTTAGTGCCACCTGCTCAAGAAAATGTAATCTTTTATCGTGATAATGTTAAGATCCCGCTTAACTTTAAATTGAACAAATTGAACGACGAATTTTATTTGTATGCTTCTTTACCAGAAAATTCCGGAGATTATTCTTTTGAAATTGACAATGTTGAATACCGAAATGGAACTAAAGTGCAAGACGATCCAATTGTTGTGGGATTTTCAATCGGGAATGAAACTGCAGATTTCACCGTCGATCCAGCATTTGTTTCAACAAGTCAAGATTTTTCTATTAAAGTTCAGAATTTAAAATCTTCTTCACTTGATTTAAACGTTAATTCTCAAACATTATCTGGAGATTCGTCTTCATTATCTTTTGAAGAAAATTATTCTTTAAAGTCCGGAGATATTGAAGAAATTGATTTTTCTTTACCTTCCCTTGCCCGTTCATCTTTAAAAGAAATTACAATTAAATCCTCCTCCCAAGAATACAAAATCTTAGTCAACATTATCTCAGATTTACCGGCTGAGAATACAAAAGATCCTTTGCTTTCATTTTTCCCGTCTACCTTAAAGATTTCTTTAAATGTTGAGAACTCAAGCTACCGGAGAATTAATTTGACAAATATTGGCGGAGTTACAATGAAAAATATTTCCATCTACACTTCAAATTCTTTGAACGGTTCAGTGGAGGTTTTAACTTCTTCAATTTCTCAGCTCGACGTGGGAAGCACAGCGTTTGTCGACATTTACATCCAGCCTCATCCTGAAGAAAGTTCTGTCTCGGGTCAAATCACTGCGCGTGCATATGAAGCTAAATCAAAAAGTCCAATTTACTATTACTCTACTGTTTATGTAGACTATCTTCCTCCTTACGTAAAGCCTCAAAATAATTCTGACGGTTCTGTTGTCATAAATCCTCAATCGTGTTCAGATCTTGGCGGAATAATTTGCGAAGGTGAATGTACCGGTCAAACTCAAATAACTACCCAAGGATTATGTTGTTTAGATAGACAATGTAAGTCTTCGTCTTATTCATTAAAATGGCTTGGATGGCTTTTGTTAATTATTTGTATCGGAATCGTCGGTTATTTCTACGCGAAGAATAGAAAAAAGAACTAATTACTTTTTGTTTTTTTCAATTTCTTTTAATTTTTTTTCTAAAATCATCTTTTCTGTTTGCACAATTCTAGCAACCTCATCGTAACCATGGAGCCTAACCACGAGTTCAGAGAGAACATTACTCCAGCTAGTATTTGTAAGACCGATTACTTCGGGTTGTAAAATCTCGACGTGCGCCGGCATATATTTGAAAATTAAATCAATTAATTTTGCGATTTCTTCTACTTGGACTTCTATTTCTGCAAATGTTGTAAAAAATTGTTCGTTGCCCTTTAGATTCACCGGTTCATTTATTTTTTTGTCAGTGATGATTACTCCTTTTTCTTCACCCATTTGCTTGATTAAATTTTCCAATGTCTCAAGAATATGTTCTTTTGGTTTTCCAATTACTTCTAAAATCAACACTGCCGTAATTCCATCACTCGAACTCATTTTTGTACTTTTTTCTCCTTATTAAAAACAATAGTCCTAGCAAAACACTGAATGCTAAAAGCCCATATGTTGGAAGTTTTCCTAATTCAAACTTACTTCCTGATGTTTTTATATTTTTTGGCACTAGTTTGATAGTTTCAATTTCTTTCGTTTCCTCCTGAATATTATTTTCGTCCAAAATTTCGTCTCCAGCAATATTTATCTCTTTATCTTCTTTTTCTTCATTATTCACTTTTTCCTTTTTTATCTTATCAACTTCTTCTTCGACGCATGCCAATCCCTGACTTTTTATGTTTGCTAGAGTTACTTCTCCGATTCCGTTAACATCAATTAAATCATCTAAAGAATCAAAAGGCCTCGCATTTAATATCGCCTCTGCTTTTGCCGGCCCAATTCCATAGAGCTTGTCAAGGTCACTGACCGTAGCATTATTGATATTTATTTGCCCATTTTCACAAGCAGCAGAAACTGTCACAATTAAAAATATGGCTAATAACCACACTCTCTTCATAAAACTATAAAGTAAATCTATTCTTATTTCTTGTGATATTTTTCTTCAAAGTCTATGTAGTCTATTTTTCCTCTTTCTTTTGAGCGCTTTGCAATTAAAATTCTTGAAAAGATTTTGTTTTCTAAAAGCCAAACACATTTTCCTTTTTCTTCTTTGTCTAAATATCCGTTTCCTTTTACTTCCAGTCCTACAACTTCATAACTCCCGTCGGTATTTCGTTTAAAACATACGAAGTCAGGAAATCCCGTTCCGATTGTCATAACTTTTGAAAACGGATTGTACTTTCTTTTTGCAGGCACAAGCTTTCCGATGTTGTCGTTTTTATCATAATCCACTGTATTGGACCATCTCGTAACAATCCATCCGATCTTTTCAAGATCTTGTCTAACTTTAAGTTCGAGTCGTCCCCCCTTTGCTCTACTCTTCTTCCCCATCTGGGATTTCTCTTCTGTCATAAATAATTAAATTTGAAGAACTATAAAAATCTTGATGAAACAGGAACAATAAACTATATAAAATAGTTTCTTTATGTTATTTCATGGAAAAACTTGAGAAAAGTTTAGAAAAAATATCTCAACCTGAAGGACCAAACATTGCATCTGCAGAGGAGCCTCTTTATAGGGGACTTCGAAAAGTTGAAGAAAAGATTTATTCTGGTCCAACAAGTATTAAATATTGGATGTAAATGTCTATTGAGCTAAAATGAGTTTATCTTTTATTTTTATAGGTAGCACTCATTCTTTCTTAGATGATTTCTCAAAACAAAAAGAGATCATAAGTTTAGTTGGTCCAGAATTTGTTTTAAGCGAGGAGTTAGAGAATTTAAAATTAGATACGAAAGAGAAATTTGAAGAGGTCCTAAATACAAAATCTATCTCAGATATGACTTCTTTTGAAGAGGTTGAAAAATTAATAACTTTTTGTTACAAAAATAAAATAACTCTTATTGGGATAGATTATCCAAATTTTGGGTTCGATCCAAATCTCCGAAATAAGATTAAAAATCAGAAAGAATTTACCAAAGAAGAAGAAAAGGTCCTAGAAGAATTGACAAAAAGGAGAGAAAAATATCATCTTTCTAAAATCTTGGAGTATAAATTAAAAACAAATTCTCCGATGGTGGTTATTGTCGGTTGCTGGCATTTGAGAAAAGACTCTTTATTGAGGAAAAGATTAAAAAACTATAAAATTATTGCCCCGCTAGATGAAAATGGAGAAGTCTTATTTGAGCCAACAAGTAAGAAATTTAACTGGGGAGAGATAATATCAAATGACTAATAAAATAAAGATTAAGGATTCATTATATGTTTTAAGGGATAAAGAAGATAATTATTTCTTTATTTCAACTGCCACTAGAAGAATTAAAAGATTTCAAGTTGACTCTTTGGTTAAAGATGTGATTAGTTCTCTTGGTTCTGAGCAATCAGAAGAAATCTTAATTGATAGATTAGCCTCAAGATATGATCTGCAAGATATAACAGATTGTTTGAATGCTTTAGAAAAAGAAGGAATAGTTAGAAGATATAAATCTGATCTTGAGAAAGACAGACACTATCGGCAATTATTATTCTTAGACGAACTTACTGATTCAACAGAAGAAACCATTCAGCTTCAAAGAAGAATAGAGAACTCAACCATTTCAGTATTTGGTGTTGGAGGAATCGGAACATGGATTGTAAACGGATTGCATCAAATTGGTGTTGGTGAGATAAGAATCACAGACCCAGATGTTGTAGAAACGAGCAACCTCAACAGACAATTATTCTTTAGTTCTAGTGATGTTGGGAAGTATAAGGTTGATGTGGTGAAAGAAAAATTAGTTGATGCAAAAATTATCACTTTTAGAAAGAGAGTGGAGGGGGGAGAAGACCTAGAAGACCTTGTTTCAGGTTGTAATTTTTTGATTAATTGCGCAGATTCTCCGTCAATTGTTGAAACAACAAGAATTATTGATTCATACGCCTGCCGACATGAAATCGCTTATTGTGTTGCAGGAGGATACAATTTACACTTAGGAATGGTTGGCCCAATTATTATTCCGGGAGTCACAAAAACATTTGATGATTTTATGGAATATCAGAAAAGAATGGATCCTCTGAAAGATTTAGAAAAGGTAAGAGACGTCAGACAAACAGGAAACCTAGGACCTATTGCCGGAGCAGTAGCAAATATTCAAACGATGGAGGTATTTAAGTATCTTACAGGAAAAGGAAGAGTAAATTTTAACCGGTTCACAGAAATAGATTTTATGGATTTGAGTATTGAATGGAGAGAATTCTAACCTCGCCCCTCCGCATCAAGTTCATGCAAATATTTTAACAACGGATTGTCCTTAGACAGCAACTTTTCAATTATTTTATCAAGCCCTCCAATCTCATCAGTTTTTGGGTCTCTGTATAATACTGCTCTACAATCATCTACGTTTCCACTCACTGCAATAATTCTCTCATATATTTCTCTGTCTTCGACAAGATGCAATTCATATTCTTCTGCTCTGCATCTTCCTGCTAAACTACTTAATACCTGGGCCCCTCACCAAAGATAATTTCTTCTCTTCTTTCGGCAGGCTCAATTTTCTTAGCCGTTTCAAGTGCTTCAGAATATCTTTCTTGTTTTAGTAATTCTATAAATCTTCTCTGATAAAAGTAATTTACAATTCCTTGAAATCTCATTTACATTAATATAACACAATAATATTAATAAACTAAATTGTTGTAACCCCAATATGTCAACTTCAACAACTCGAGGTGCAATAGAGTATGTACTTATTTATAACCACCTTTCAATAGATCAAGCTCGAAAAGCTTATTCTAAGGTTGCTTGTTCAGAAAAATTTAAACTAGATGATCTTGGTCATATTTTTCTAAGGGGAACTGATCTTCCAGTAGGGTACATTGGAGATGATTCTCTAGAACTATGCCGTCAAGAAGGAGTTAATCCTCAATTTTATTCGGTACCTCACAAACATCTAAAAAGAATTTTCAAAGGTTCTCATTAAATATAATTAAAGATCACGAGCTTGAAGCGTTCGTCTTCCGTTTGCCTTTGCTCTCTTTATCGCGTCAACCAAAATGTCTTCAACTTTTCTTTCTAAGGCCATCTCGACTTCATCAGCAACGCTGGTAATTGCGTTTTCTTTGTCAAGCTCTCTCACAACTTTTCTTATGTTATTTTTTACTACTAGTGCCATCTTCTTCCTCCGGTTTCATGAGCGGGAAAATCACGCATTCTCTTAAGGGTTTGTCCATTAAATATCCGAATAGTCTTTCAGAAACTCCAAACCCACACGTCGGAGGCATTCCATATTTCAGCGCCTCAACAAATCCTTTATCATGGTCCATACTTTCAGCATCTCCTGCTTCTTTTTGTTTCATTTGTCTTTCAAATCTTTCTTCTTGATCGAACGGATCGTTAAGTTCCGAATAACCGTTTCCTAGTTCAGTTCCAGCAATAATAACTTGAAATTGTTCAACTTTCCGTCCGTCTTTCTCACTTCTTTTTGCAAGAGGAGAAACTTCAACAGGCTGCCCTGTTAAAAATCCAGGACCAGTTAATTTTTTCCTGCAATATTTCCAAAGAGAATCAACCAGCCTCCACTTATCCACCGATGGATTATATTCAACTTTTAGTTCATCAAGTTTTTTCTTTATTTCTTTTTCGCTAGCTTTGTAAATATCTACCCCAGTGTGCTTTTTTATTGTTTGTTCATAATCATAAACTTCCCATTTCTTTCCCAAATCAACTTTGTAACCATGGCTTTCGAATTTCAAACTTCCTAAAACTTCTTTGGCAACTTTTTTATACATTTCTTCAACTAGTTTCATTCCATCTTCATAATTTGCATATGCCCAGTAGAATTCCATTTGAGTATAATCCTGTAAATGTTCCATGTCCATTCCTTCATTTCTAAATTGTCTTCCAATCTCAAATGTTTTTTCATAACCTGCAACCATTAATTTTTTTTGCCAAAGCTCTCCCATTGAAATTCTTAGATAAACGTCAATATCTAATGCATTGTGGTGTGTTATAAACGGCGTCGCTGCCGCTCCGCCCGCAGAATTTTCCAGCACCGGCGTTTCAACTTCCAAAAATCCTTTTTCTAACAAAAAATTCCTTATTGAATTCCAGAATTTAGATTTCTTTTCAAACATTTCTTTTATCTCCGGATTCATTAAAATGTCCAAATATCTTTTTCTTAATTTTTCTTCTTCATCTTTTATTCCGTGAAATTTCTCGGGAAGCGGTAAAATTGACTTAGATATTATTTCTAGCTTCTTAACAAGAATAGAGATTTCTCCGGTCTTAGTTTTTATTATTGTTCCTTCAACACCTATGAAGTCTCCAGCATCTATTTTTTTCTTAAAAAACTCTCTTATTTTCTCTGGACTTTCTCCTTCCTGTAAAACAATTTGAATTTTTCCTGTGCCGTCCTGTAAAACAGAAAAAGAAATCTTCCCTAAATCTCTTTTGTTCATAAGTCTCCCGGCGGTTTTAACTTTAGTAGAAATCTTATTCTTCAAACATTCTGCAACTGTTTGCTTTTTTTCAAATTTAGAAGGATACGGATTAATCTTTTCTTCTTTAAGCTCTTTTAATTTTCTCAACCTTTCATTGATTATTTGTTCTTCACGAGACATATTCTATTTAGAGAATTTCCTTTTATAACCTTTTTTATCCAGCTCCTGATTAACCAGTTCATCCGCAAGACGCTGGAATTTATCCCATCTTGAAACATGTTTGTACTTTATTTTCTTAAATTTTTCTTGTAATTTTTGAACTTCTAAAAAAAGAGGTAAGATATTCGGGTTTCTTACTTTGTATTTCCCTAAAAGTTGATTTACCACCAGCTCTGAATCTAGAACGCAAGTGATCTCGTCGTCGGTAAACTTTGCTGCTTGCTTCAGCGCCTCGATCAGCGCTTCATATTCTGCTATGTTGTTGGTAACTCTTTCCCCTAAAAATTTACTTGTCTTTGTAAGAATTTCTCCCTCTCTTCTTACAATTACTCCTATTGATCCAGGCCCCGGATTTCCACGAGCCCCTCCATCAGAATTTGTCGTTATCATATATGTAAAACTTTGAAATTTTTAAAATCCTGAAATTTTTCCGTCTTCATCTCCACATTTCTAATCTGCGAATGCCGCGGCCCCTTTTTGCACAGCTCAATCATTTTGTTTACTTCATCAGTATTGCCTTCCAAAAATGCCTCAACTCGTCCGTCTTCCAAATTTCTAACAAAACCCTTTACATTCAGTTTCTCTGCATTTTCTTTTACAAACGCCCTGAAAAAAACTCCTTGCACCGTTCCTTCAATATATAGTCTAACTGATTTTTTCATTCTCTCCAAAACCAAAGGCGATTTATTAAATTAACTAGTATCCTCTAATATCCAATTCGTTATTAACGATAGAAACAACTTGTGAAGCAAAATACATTTTCGGCCCGACATTCACCCCAGTCAACGATTTCTTAAGCCTTTTCAATTCTTTTTTGGGCAAACCATTATGGTCTCCTAAAATAAAAACACAATCTTTTTCAATTTCAATTTCTCTCAAGTTCTCTCCTTTTTTATCTAAAACAAAAACATCTAATCCTTCATTTTGTAGTTCTTCGATAACATTAAGAAAACTTTTTTTCTCAATAAAACAACCTGGCATTACTTCGTTTTTCCTTCCTTCCTTGTATTTGTACAAGATTTTTTTTATCAGACTGCTAACATCTTTTTTTGAGATCTCAAGTTCAGGCGTAACTCTTATTTCAATATGTTTTGGTGGATCAGGCATTCCGTAAAAAATCAAATGTAAAACTACATCATCTCTTATTCCATGTGAGAGAAAAAATGCTGCAATAAATGTATGGATCGCAATATCCATTCTCCCCGCTTTCATCAAATCTTCGCCGTAGTTACCGCTTGTCGGCGCGCTGTTCGAAAAATAAACAAAGTGTCTCATGTAAAGTATAAAAATATACAATATTTATAACTTTATGGACATACTTCAAGTCTTAAACATTTTCACAACGAATCCCATTTTAACAACTTTGATAGGATCGACAATAGGAGGAGACGGTGTTGTTTTATCACTCGGCTTCCTTTCCGGGACAGGTTTTCTTCCTTTTTGGATTGTTGTGTTTTTCTCAATAATTGGGTTCACAATTTCTTCAACACTATGGTATTTCTTAGGAAAAAAATCAAAATCTCTAAAATTCTCGAAACGCGCGCAAAAATTCATTGATAGACATAATTCACTAAATAATTTTTTACTCCTTTCACTTTCGAAGTTTATCTATGGAACAAGAATAATTACTATTTTTTATTTGAGTAGAAGACTTTCTTACAGAAGATTTATCATTTACAATACTCTTTTAAATTCGGTCCTTATCTCGGCCCTTGTTTTCGTCGGTTATTCAGCAGGTAAAGGTTTCACAGGATTCCAACATCTCTTCGAAAGTTTACAGTTCTGGATCTCGGTTTTGGCAGGAATACTTGTTTTTATATTGGTTTTGAGATTCGTAATAAGAAAGATTATTTATAGATCTAAATAGGTTGCAAAACAAATTCCGCTCGAGCGTAAAATTCTTTTTCGTTTGTTTTTCTGTAAATTCCGATAAATTTTTCTCCACAAAAAAGAAGAAATTTCTCCCCTTCTATCTTTTCTTCTTTAACAAGATCACTTTTTTTCAAAGGCTTCCCGCTAAACGCCTCTTTTAACTTTTCTTTTTTTAATTCAAGCGAAGGATAAAGCCGGCAGATTATTTCTCCTGGAATTAGAATTTCTCTTAGTCTTTTGTCATCCCCTTTTTGATAGTCGTCATAAATCTTTTCTAGTTCATATAAATCTACTAGAGGGTATTCTCCCATTTCTTCAAAAATTCCTGCGCAAACTCTTCTTAATTCAAGCATGTGTGCTCCGCCGATTTCTTTACCAAGATCATCAATTAATTTTCTAATATAAGTTCCTCCTTGAACTTCACTTCTGAATAAAAAATCTTTTCCTTCTTTTTCCAAAATTTCAAAACTTTTTATCTCTCTTTCTCTTTCTTGTCTTTTTACTCTGGACTTTACCGGAGGAGTTTGTTTTATTTTGCCAATAAACCCTTTCTCAATTATTTTTTTTATTTCATCTAAACTTACTTCTTCATGAGTTCTCATAATTCCAACATATTCTTTGTCTTCTCCCAAAAAAAATCCTGTTAATTTGCACCCTCTATTCAATGCAATCGGCAAAACTCCCGTGACTTTAGGATCAAGTGTTCCGAAATGTGAAGTTTTTCTTAGCCCGAATTTCTTGCAGACAAATTCAGAAACCGAAAACGACGTCGGTCCCGAAGGTTTATCAATGTTTATTATAGAAAATTCTAAAAGTTCTTTTGTGGTCTTGCTTTCCTTAATCTTATTTAAGTTTGGTTTCATCTTTCTTCTCCTTCTTCTTTTCTTTAATTATCTTTCTTAATTCCGGCATTTTTTCAGTTGCATAACTCAACGCGTTAGCTTTCATGTCATAATGATCTAAAATAAATTCTCTTATAACTATTCTATTTTTCTTCCCCGCTTCACGAAGCATCCATCCTGCTCCTTTTTGAACGTAAACGTCTTTGTCATAAATTAATTCTTCCGCAAGCCTTATAGCAAGTTCTATTTTTCCTTTTTTTATCAAAGGGTAAGTCGATATAATCGCGGTCCTTCTTATCCAAGGGTTTCTAGATTTAGCCATCATTTTCACTTCACTCATTAGCTGCACATTTTCTAAAAGAATTTCCCCCAAAACCCAAGCGGACAAACCATCAACATGATCCCAGCTTTTTAACCTTCCAAGTCTTTCAGTCACAAAATTCCATGTTCCTAAATCAAATTCTTTTTTATGACTATGCAAAATGTAAATTGCTAAACTCATTTCTTCATGGTTGCCACTGTTCCAAAAAAAATCGAACAACGCATAAACCTCTTCCATTTTCAAATCTTTGAACTTCTTTGCAACTTCCCGTATTTGCGGAGTTCTAAGACCATAAAATTCATAGGGCGATTTCAAATATTTTTTGTTAAATGCCGCTTTACTCTGCTCACCCATTTTTTCCATCTCTTCTCTGATTTCGTTCAATATCATACTCTTTCTTAGACTTTCCTGGATTTAAATTTATATGCAATCATTTAAATAAAACATTTTGTTTTAAAACTAATGGCAAGTAAAAAGCGGTGGTTTTTCATATCTCTCATCGTAGTTCTTTTCCTTATCGCAAATTATTTTCTTTACACTTCGGATATACTCTCTAATACCGATCAACTGGTTTCATTAATCGAAGGTTATGGCGCTTGGTCGTATATAGTCTTTGTTCTAATTGTTATTGCAGAAATACTGGCCGCTCCTATTCCCGGACTAATAATCTATACTGCAGGTGGAATTATTTTTGGAGTCTGGCTAGGAGGAACACTAGCGCTAATAGGTAATATTATCGGTGCATCAATTGCATTTTTCTTAGCCAGAAAATTCGGCGACAACTTTTCTTTTGATATCGATGAAAAAAAACAAAAACTAATCGATAAATTCTCAGACAAATATGGAGGATATACGATGTTCTTGCTTAGAGTAAATCCATTTACTTCAACAGACATATTCAGTTATCTGGCAGGATTTACAAAAATGAAATACTTCAAATTCATCTTAGGAACAACTTTGGGTCTTGCACCATTTGTTTATCTTCAGGCTTATTTCGGAAGCGATATTATTTTGCAGAATAAGACTTTAGTTAGTGTCTTCGTAACTCTTTCCATATTTTATTTGATAGGAATCGTTTACCTAATTCTAAAATTGCTGTACAAAAAGACGAAGAAAAAATGAACGAAAAGATCGCTTTAAAACAAATGAATGAGATGAAAAAGCTTTCCGGTAAAATGCGGCTGGCAGCCGAAGAATGGAAGAGCGATTTTCAGACCTTAATAGCAATTATTCTTTCCGCCAGAACCAGAGATGAAACCACAATTGCTGTTTCAACCGAACTTTTCAAAAAATTTCCAGACGCCAAATCTTTATCCAAAGCTTCTCTTGAAGAAATAAAGACAATAATTAGAAAAATAAATTTCTACCAAAATAAATCAAAATCTATAATCGCATGTGCTAAAGCTTTAGATGAAAATTATTCTGGAAAAGTGCCGCACGACTTGGACAAACTTGTTAAGCTTCCAGGAGTTGGGAGAAAAACAGCTAATGTTTTTTTGTCTGAAGTCGGAAAAGATGGAATCGGCGTCGACACACATGTTCAGTACATTTCCCGAAAATTGGAGTGGACTCAAGGTTCTAAACCGGAAAAAATAGAAGAAGATTTAAAAAAATTGTTCTCTAGAAAAAATTGGAATAAAATTAATAGGACTTTGGTTAGGTTCGGAAAAACTTATTTAAGCAGAAAAGAAAAAGACCAAGTTCTACAAAAGATAAAAGAAAAATATGGACGAACTTATTAAAAAAATAGAACGGTTAAGAAACGATCCTATTCGAAATCTGATTGACATGAAGATGTCGGAATTTGTTTCAGTTGGACAGAAAAATTCTAATCAAATATTCAAAGAGCTTTGTTTTTGTTTTATGACTGCAAATTTCAACGCTGAAAAAAGTATTAAAATGCAAAATGCAATCGGGGACGGATTTTTGCATCTCCCTGAAGATGAATTAGCAAAAAGGTTGACTGAACTGGGACATAGATTTCCAAACGCTCGTGCGCGATTTATGATCTTGGCCCGACCGCACAAAGACACAATTAAAGAAACACTTTCTTCATTTTCTACCGACCAGGAAAAACGTGAATGGATTGTAAAAACATTTACTGGCATCGGAATGAAAGAAGCTTCTCATTTCTTAAGAAACATCGGCCATAAAAATTTAGCTATAATTGATTTTCACATCGTCGATCTTTTAGTCCGAGAAGGTTTAGTTGAACGTCCAAAAACAATGACTCCAAAAAAATATCTCGAAATAGAAAAAGTCCTTGAAGATCTTTGTAATAAAACCGGCCTTTGTCAAGGCGAATTAGATCTTTATTTATGGTATGAAGAAACCGGAAAAGTTTTCAAATAATCACTTTCCTCTGCTTTGTTTGTCGTAACCTTTTTCTTCCGCTTTTTGCGATCTTTTTGGTTTTGTTTCAGTAGTATGTTTTTCTTTCAAATGTTCTTCTTTTGATTCTTTTTCTCCAGCCTCGACAACTGCAGTTTTCTTTTCGTTTTCTTCTTTTTTCTCTTCGGCTGGTTTTTCTTCTGCTTTCTTAGTAGTTTTCTTTACCGCTCCACGCAAATGCATTTTTTCTTCTTTTTGTTTTTTGAATTTGAAGTGGTCAGACATTTCAGCTAGTTCTACTCTTACAATATCTCCTTCTTTGATAGCTTTAACTTTAACTTTGTGCGGCGGATTTTTTATTCCGTTTGCCCAAATGTATTCATTAACATATTTATCAAGTCTTATTTTATTCAAATCTCTGTCTCTTACTTTCATGTGTTGAGCCAAGAATTCTTTTATAACTTTAACAGCCTTTTCAGATTTTCTATATCTTTGAACTGTTCTACACTTTTCTCTAAGTGGAATAACATATTCTCTTTCAATTTTATCTGTTTTAGTCTCTGACATTTTTATCCGTAATGGTTAGGTTTAGATCTTCTCGGAGTTATGTGTAATTTAGTTCTTCTCCAAGATCTTCTGTGTTTAGTCATAGTTGAAGGATGAACTCTCTTTCCGATACCGTATTTTCTTAACACTGCCCAAACCGGTGCCCACTTTGTTTGTCGCCCTTTCTTAGCAAGTGTTGCTTTTTTCTGAGGATTTTTTATTCCCATTTTATACAGTGACTAGTTTCAAAACTAATCCTCCTCCAATTTTATCTTGAATTTCGTTTCTTGCCTGATCCATTCCCTTTCTGCCGCCAATCATTAAAATGTCTGTGCTTGGCCCATTTACTCCATATGAAACAGAAACAC
>CAZFDH010000010.1:17226-19859 GCA_964518155.1 Candidatus Woesearchaeota archaeon | reverse complement strand
CCGTTTTTATGTGTATCTTATGAAAAGGAATTATGTGAGTCCGCAAATACTGGAACAGATTTATCTAGACAGGGATTTCTTAAAAGTTTCAAGCCAATTTGATCTTGTTCGTATGTACAGAATCTTTAACAATCTTAAGGGTGAAGCTGATAAACATTCAGTTGATATAGAATTTCCTAATGGGGGTCAGAGTAAAAAAAGACTAAGGAGAAATGCGGTTGAGAATTTGAGATTAGCTCAAGGAGCATTATTCCATGAATGTAATTGTAAACTTAAGGAAGAGGATATGAAGGTAGCAGCTTCTCTGATTAATGGATTTAATGATGATATGGGTTATAGGGTTGAAGAAGCAAGAACGAGTGGCAAAGATGGGATGCCGTTTGTTTATCCTGATTATTCTGAGGTTCCGAATGAAATGTATCGGTTTGTTATGGAAAATAATTTATTAGCTGATCCAATCGAGAGGGCAGTCCATTCTCATTTTAGTATTTCTCGAATTCATCCATTCAGCGATGGAAATGGAAGGTTAGCTAGGCTTGTCCAGAATACACTCTTAGAAAGAAATAATCTTCCACCAATAATTATTGATCGATCTGAGCGGTCACAATATCTAGATCTTATAGAAGATGCAGCAAGAAGCTACAGGGACAGTAATGGTAAGTTAACTTCTGAACAAGCAAGATTTTACAATTATCTTGCGCTTAAGTTAAGAGACTCTTTAGTTGAAGCAAGAAGGGAGATTATTCTTAATGCCTAATCCTCGTTATATTTCAAGAGACGGAGAACCGACTGTTGAGTTGTTGGGAAAACTTCATAGAGCAAAGAATGTTTACTTTTCTAATCTTGATGAGTTTTGCAAAAGTAACTTTTATGATCTTGGTCAAATGAGTAAAATTACTGGCGTATTTCTTATTGGATCACATGCAGAAGAGAGAAAATGGAACAATGATACAAGCGATGTTGATATTAAATTAGTTGCTCCGGACGCATTACCTATGTGGTTACATCATTATAAAAGAGAAGTTTTAGATCCAAATTTATGTCCTCTAGATCTTGAAAAACATCGACATACTGACTTATTTTTTGTAAGAGAACTTTATCAAGTTCTTGAGCCCAGATGGGACTTAACTGCTTATTGGAATCAGTTAAGCTTAGAGTAAGTTTTAATAATCTTCTACTTTTATTTAATTCATGCCACAAATAGATTATTCTCAAATTGGTTTGAAATGCGGGCTTGAAATTCATCAGCAGCTTGACAGCATGAAGCTTTTTTCACATACTCCTTCGGTTTTGCGAAGTGATGAACCTGACTTTAGAGTTGAAAGAAAATTACATGCAGTTGCAGGAGAGTCAGGAGAAATTGATGAAGCGGCAAAATATCAGGCTTCTTTAGAAAAAATTTATGAATATGAAGGCTACGATGACAGTATTTCACTTGTTGAACTTGATGAAGAACCTCCTTATGAAATTAATCAGGTTGCTTTGAAGACTGCTATGCAAATTGCGTTACTGTTGAACTGCGAGATTATTCCAATTACTCAAATTATGAGAAAGACTGTTATTGACGGATCTAATACTTCGGGTTTTCAGAGAACAGTTTTGATTGCAAGAAATGGTTTTGTTGAAACGTCTCTAGGTCGAGTTGGAATTGAAAGCGTTTGTTTGGAAGAAGATTCTGCAAGAAAAATAAAGACGGAAGGAAATAAAGTTGTTTATCGTTTGGACAGACTTGGAATTCCGCTCGTTGAAATAGCGACGGCACCTGATATTAAAAGTACAGAGCAAGCAAAAGAAGTTGCACTTCATTTAGGAGAGATCTTGAGAAGCTGTAAAGTTAAAAGAGGAATTGGAACAATAAGACAAGATGTTAACATGTCAATTAAGGGAGGATCAAGAATTGAATTAAAAGGGTTTCAGGATATAAAAAATATTGAAAATGCAATTGAAAAAGAAGCCTTGAGGCAAATCGATTTGGTGAAGAAGAAGAAAAGTGTTTCTGAAGTAAGAAATGTTATGGCTAGCGGCGAAAGTGAATTTCTTAGGCCGATGCCGGGAGCAGCGAGAATGTATCCTGAAACTGATTTGCCTTTGCTGAGACTGTCAAGAGATTTAATTAACGAAGTCAAACGTTCGCTTCCTAAATCAAGAAAAGAAGTTGAAAGTGAACTTGAAAAGAAAGGACTAAATCAAGAAATGATAAAATTGCTTTTCAAAAGAGGAATGATTGAAGAATTCAAAGAGTTGTTGAATGTTTATGATAATCCGTCGGTAGTTGTAAAAGTCTTACTTATTTTGCCTAGAGACATTGCATCAAAGGAAGGAAAAGATGAAGAAGAAATTGAAGAGATTTTTGATAAGGATAAATTGGTTTTTATTCTTGAATCTTTGAGGGAAAGGAAAATCTCGGAGTCTGATTTGAAGCACGTTATGGAAAGAATTGTTTCAGGTGTTCCGATCGAAGAAGCGATTATGTTTGAGAAGGAAGATGCGGGAGTGGTTGAAGAAATGGTTATGAAAATTGTTAAAGGAAAACCAGGCCTAAGAGAAAACGCTTACATGGGACTTGTTATGAAAGAACTTAAAGGAAAAGTCGACGGTAAAACTGCAATGGAATTGATTAAGAAATATATGGA